>DATNDF010000214.1 GCA_035607015.1 Candidatus Angelobacter sp.
GCGTCACTGGCCCGTGCCGCCGCCGCGCGTTTACCGGTAAACGCGCGGCGGCGGCACGGGCCAGTGACGCGGATGTTCCGGCGGCGGGTAAACGGGCGGCCTCGCCCCGGGCCAATACGCTTCATCCACCACGATCAGTCCGGCCGCCCAACCGGAACTGATCATCGCAGCCAGAATCAAACACGAACAAATCCAGCGTTTCATGTTCCGTTAGACACGAACCGTGGTGAAATACTCCCGTCAATCTTCACGAACGCGGAAACAACCGACAAAAATATTGCAGACCGCGTGCTCTCACATGACGATTGGTTCGCGCCCGGTCAGGGGACCGGGCCTGCCTCATCCGTGAAGAATTCTCAATCCGCGCGCTCCGCGGATGATTCGGCAGGCGTCTTTCGCGGTCGTGGCGAGACCGTTTTGTCCGGCGGCTAACCGTTACCAGCGCCGGTACCGGCGGCCGGGCGGGCCGAAATAGAACCGGAACGAGGGACCATAATAGTACGGGTCGCCATAATAGTAAGCCGGCGGGCCATAGCCCGGATACCCGTACGCCGGCGGCGGTGTCTGCGGCGTGTTTTGGTTCATGTCGAAGTAAATGTTCTGTGGAATGTGGTCTTCCGGCCCGAACCACTTTCCGGTCCCGAACCATCGCGTCTGGGTAAACTGGTTCGTCGTCACCGGCAAAGCCCGGATCACATAATACTCGGCGCCGAAATCGTGAAACGTCCCGTCTTTGTCGCCGAAGATTTTCAAATGCAAGGGAGCATCACCCACCACCTGGCCGTTTGCCTCAATCTTTGCGCCCGGCGCCGAAGCCTCGACAAGCACGTCGTAGGCGATGGTGCCGTGCGGCCCGCGTTCGGCCCCGGGAGGCGCTGTTTCACATCCGGCGAGAAACACCGCCGCCAGACTCGCGGTCAGAATATACGTCATTTTCATCGTGGAATAGCATCGCTCAAACCCGCCAAAATCACAACTCCAAGATTGCCGGTCTGCGGTTCCGCCCAGCGCCAGGGCCGGCAGGAGTGTCGTGCCGTGATAACGTTGTAGGCCAACCCAGCGGAACAGCGCGGAGACGGGCGCCGAAGCGAATTCAGGCGACGCTCAGGAACTCAAGCTGCGCGCCTTTTCATAAATCGCCCGCAGGTCCGGCGGCATCTCCTCGACGGAATGATAGGTCTGGACCTTTCCGCTGGCATCGGTCACCGAAATCACATTCCGCACCTGACCGTGAACCGCCTCATCGCGCGCCTGGCGGATTTTTTCCCGAAACTCCGCCGGCACGTCGTCCAGCGAATGATACTCCCGCATTTCGCCCGTCTGCGGGTCACGGATTTTGATTTGCTCGGTGATCTTCATGTTCACCTTGACACCCGCGGGCAGCGGGTTTTTCACCACGCTCACCCGCACGCTGCCCAGGCCGCGCAACAGTCGGCTGAACCATCCCTCGCGTTTGATCGGCGCGGAACAGGAGTGACACATCGCCCAGCCCCTGGAGATCTCCGCCCCGCATTGCTGACAGTGCATGGCCATGAGCAAGCGCCTCTAACGCCGCCCGGCCGGAAGTTCAAGACCAAAACTCGGCCTGCTGCCGCGACGATGAAGAGGTAGCGCGGCCGTGCTGCGACTTCATGCCAGCAAAAGAACCACTGGCGAAGCCGTTTCTGCGGAATCCCGCGCCTCCACTTTCGATACGGGGAAAACAACTGCCGCATGATGAAGTCGGGCGGGGCTGTTGACGCGTGATCCGTCGTTTGATCTACTTGGCGGATCGAATTATGGCCGCCGCGACCATCAAACTTTTTCTTCCCAATGGCGACGCTCAAAGCCTTCGCATCGCGGAGATTTCCAACTGGACAGGCAAAGCTCTCGCCGCGCCGCGCACGGAGTTGGATGGCCTTTTTGAACGTGAGGAAATCAGCCAAGCCGGAGTTTATTTTTTGGTGGGAACAAACGTCGAATCAAATAAGCCCAAGGCTTACATTGGCGAGGCAGAAGACGTCGGCAAGCGCTTGAAGCAGCAGCGCGAAAAGGAATTCTGGGTGCAGGCAATTTTGTTTGTGAGCAAGGACGAGAACCTCACAAAATCTCACATTCGATATTTGGAGGGGCGACTGATTGAGGAAGCTGGAAAGATTGGTCGCTTTGAACTGGAGAACGACCAAACAAGCGGCGCGAAATTGCCCGAGGCTGACCGTGAAGACATGGAAGTGTTTCTCACCCGCATCTCCCAGCTTCTGCCCGTGTTGGGCTGCGACATTCTCGTGCCGCTGGTGAAAGCGGAGAAATCGAAAGCATTGGGCGCTTCGTTGACCTATCCGATCAAGGGACTAATTGCCACAGGGCAGCGGACTGCCACTGGGTTCGTGGTGTTCAAAGGCTCTGAAGCAACATTGGATTTGCGGCCATCAGCTCCGCCGTGGGTCATCCAGCAGAGGGAAAAGTATCTCGCAGATGGAACACTCGCAAAGTTAGATGGTAAATTCGCATTCACAAAAGACACGGAATTCTCAAGTCCGAGCGCTGCTGCGGCGGTTGTCTGTGGCGGTCACGTCAACGGACTGACTGCTTGGCGGAATGCTGATGGCAAGAATCTGAAACAAATCGAGGGCGCAGCATAGCTCACGGTTTCACTCTCAGGATTTCCGTCTGGCAGCGGACGATGTGCGTTGTCTCGTGTTTCTTTCCGTTCGGCGTTTTGGCCCACGCTTCTTGCAAGCTTGATTCTACTGTCGTGTAAACCACGCTCGCGGACGAGACGGCGGCACACGAGAGAAACACAAATTTCGTCTCGTGGTAGATACATTCCGCTTTCGGCTCGCCGTCTTTCAACCCGTTGATCCGATCCATAGATCGGCAATATGGATCAAGATCATTTTGCAAAAAGATCGAGACGGCAAAGTTCACCCGGAATTCTCGTAGCCAAATCAGAACGGTTTCACGATCGGTGCGACTAAGGGCGAGCGCGAAGTGCGCTTCATCCATCTCGATTCCGACGCAACCGCGTTTGGTTCGAACACAGGCCACTGCGGTTGTTCCGCCGCCGAGAAACGGGTCGAGCACCAAATCGCCTTCGCTCGTAGCTGCCAGCAGACAACGCTCGATGAGCGCCACCGGCTTTTGCGTTGGGTGTTTGCCAAAAGTTTTTTCGTCGCTACCGGGCGCGGACATCGTCCACACGGAGTCGAGGTCGGCTTCGTCGCGGGAGAATTCATCGCGCCGCCAGACGGTTTTCATCTGCTTGCCCGTGACCTTCCGCATTTCCTGATAGTTGAAGGGGTGTTTGCTTTTTTCGTTTTTTGCGGCCCACAAAACGGTTTCCGTGGAATGGGTGAAGTAGCGGCAGGAAAGATTCGGCGGCGGGTTGGGCTTTTCCCACGCGATGTCGTTGAGGATTTTGAAGCCGAGTTGTTGCATGGCGAAGCCGATGGAGAAGATGACGTGGTGCGTGCCGCTCACCCAAATCGTGCCGTTGGGTTTGAGGACGCGCCGGCAGCGGGCGAGCCATTCGCGGTTGAAGTTGTGGTTCTCATCCGCGCCCTGGGATTTGTCCCAATCGCCCTTGTCCACTTTCACCATGCGCCCCGCGTGGCAGGTGATGCCGCCGTTGGAGAGGAAATACGGTGGGTCGGCAAAGATGCAGTCGAAGCGGCCTTCGGGATATTTAGCGGCGATGGCGTCGAGCAATTCGAAGCAGTTGCCGTGGTAAAGCCAAATACTGCGGGCGGGGTCGGAGAGGGTCAGGACTGGAGCGCGCTTTTCGTCGCGGCGTTCGACGGCAATCGTGCCGTCTTCGCGGAGTTGAAAATGCGCAGGAGTAAGCGGGGTGGCGTGGACGAGTTCAGTGTTTGCGGGTTTCGGCGGCTTGGTACGGTAGAGAGGTTTTGGTTGCAGTTTTGGATCGGATCGCTGATCTGGCCGCTTGCTGCTGGCGGCATTCGGCGAAGAACCCTTCCGCCGGGACGATCCAGACATTCCGGTGGATCGATCCCGATCTGGAAAGGAGGATCAAGCCCAAACATTCGATATGTCGAATGTTCGACACATCCAAATTCAGGTTTGCTGGTTGAGTGGCTCATGTCGGCAATCATCGCGAGATCGTCGGGAAAAACATCCGCGTCTGCCGAACCAACGCGGGTTTGACCTTGGAAGAATTGGCTGAAAAGGCGGACCTGAGCTGGCCATACCTTTCCGAAATTGAGCGCGGACGTGAGAACATTTCGCTCGATAAACTCGTTCCACTTGCCAAAGCACTTAATGTCACGCTGTCGAAACTTGTTGAGGGCGTCTGAAAGCTCAAAGTCGTCGGCATCATAGCTCCGTCAGAAGCGGAATCTTTGTAGAAACGATTTCCCCCCAATAAATCCCCAGCCCCGTCGGGGCGGTATCGCCGCCTGTAGCGGCGCTGTGTCAGCGCTGTTTTCTTGGCAACCCTCATCAGTCATAGACCGACGCTACAAGGGACGGAATAGGCCGCTCCTGAACGAAGATTTGTTTCCGTTGCGGTTCTACAACACTTCCGCGCCCCGGCGGTGAATTCCTCATTGCGTCAGTCGGTCACGCGCCTCAGACCACTCGCATCGGCCTTTACTTTTCCGGGAATTCAATCGATGGTTGCTGCCACAACCCGGGCAGCCACTATGAATGCATCGAATTCCGCGGTCCGTCGTACCTCAATCGTCCTTCTCGCCGCTTTGTTTCTCGTCCCCGCTCGCAGCCGGACGGCGGACGCGCAACCCGCCGGCGCGCCCGCGGTCCCGGCTGAAAAGTCCAGTTTTCAGGAAGTCACTTCGCAACTCGATCCGGGCGGCAACCTGTTTGCCTATTTCGGCACGGAGCAATGGATCCACGCCGCGTCCGACACCGTCTCAAGCTGGCGCGGGTTTCTCCAGTTGGCGCCCGTTCTCACCGACGAACAGCGCGCCGAGGCCGACAAGGGGTTCGATCTGGCCACGCGCTTGGTCAGGAACAGCGGCATCGAGGAAATCAGCGGGGTGGGCATGAGCGGGATTGCCACGGAGAAAGGCCGCTATCGAACGAAGCTCCTCGTCCATCATTATCCCGACCGGAAGTCCGGTTATCTCTGGTCACTCTTCGGCGCCGCGCCGCACGCGCTCACGGGCCTCGAACAGCTTCCCACGACGACCGCGTTAAGCGTCTTTTTTGATTTCGATTTGCGGGGGTTCTGGACGATTCTGAAACGCGAGCTGTCGCGGTCCGGCATTGCGGGGCTGGAGGAGTGGAGCAAGGAATTCCCGAAAGAGTTCGAGGGGAAGACCGGAATCAACTTCGAGGCGTTGTTGGATTCGCTGGGCGGGGAGTTCGGAATTGTGCTGACGCTCGACGACACCCGCAAGGTGTCGCTGCCGTTGCCCACGCCACAGCCCCTGGAAATCCCCGAACCGCGTCTGGCCCTTTTGATCAAGGTAAGGAACGACGTTCTCTTCGATCACCTCGACAAACTGCTTCAGGAGAATCCCCAGGCGACACGGGTGGATGAAGAGGGACTGCGGATGCGCACGATGCCGCTGCCCGCGCCGGTGCCAATTCCGTTGCAGCCCTCCATCGCCCGGGCCGGCGACTACTTCTACTTCGCGTCCACCGATACGTTGATTCGCGAGATGCTGGCGGTGCGCTCCGGAAAACAGCCGGGACTGAAGGGCACCGAGGAGTTCAAACGGATGGCATCGGAGGTTCCGGACCAGGGGAACAGTCTGGTCTTTGTCAGTCCCCGGTTCAGCCGGGCAATCTCCGGATTGCAGACGGCCGCGCTGTCTGCGGCGGGCGCCGCGGGAGCCGGGAAGGCGACGGTTCTGCAGGGGTTGTTCGCGCAGAGCGCGGAAGGGTTCGTTTACAATGTTTCAGCGAACACTGCCGCGGGCTGGTTGACAGTCGGCAACGGTAATACCGACCCGAGCAGGAAAGCGCTGCTGATGGCCACCCTGCAGCCGGCGGCGGTGGTGGGATTGCTCGCGGCCATCGCGGTCCCGAATTTTGTGAAGGCGCGCCAGACCGCCCAATACAATGCCATCATGAACAATCTGCGCATGATTGAAGGCGCGAAAGATCAGTGGGCCCTGGAGAACAAGAAATCCACGGGCAGCAAGGTCACCGAGCAGGACATCGAGGAGTACATCCGGGGCGGCAGGATAAATCCGGTCGCCGGCGAGTCGTACCACCTCAATGCGGTGGGGACTCCCGCCGCGGCCACACTGAAACAGCAGCTCATGAATCACCCGGCGGGATCGGTGATTGCAGCGCCGTGAATTGGAACCGCCGGGCGTTGGGGCGGGCAACACGCGGAGAAAAGATTTCCGGGCCACGTCTCCCACCGGCTCCGTCAGCGGCGCCGAGCGCAGGGACTCAGCGGCTTTCCTTCGATCCTTTTTCCAGCAGGCGTTTGGTGAGGAAAACCAGGCCGGTCATTTGCAGCCATTCTGAAACAATGTTGCCGACCACCTGCCCCCATTTGCTGAGCGGATTCATTTTCCAGAACAGGGCGGCCCATCCGACGCCGGTGACGAGCAGGAACAGTAGCAGCGAATGGCGATACAGAAAATTGGCGGCCGCATTTTTCAGGTGACGACGCACCGGCCGGCTTTCGGCGGATCGCGCCTCGAGCAGATATTTCGTGCCCAGAATGATGACCACCGAGCCGCTCCAATCCGCAATCGCGTTGCCATAGAACGAACCGAGGTGCGTGGCCGGATCCGAGACCGCATAGAGAATGATCCAGAGCGCGAGCAGTCCCACGCTGACGATGGAGAGCGAGTGATGATACAAAAAACCGCGCCGTTTGTGTGAGGTCGGTTCAGCCATGCCGCCAGTGTGCCCGGCCGACGGTGCGGCGCAAGCCGCCAGGAGCCAGGTGGTGCGGGTCTCATCCCCGACCCGGATAACGACAGCGCGATGAATGTCCTGACCGCATTTCATTACCGCCATCCTCGCCGGGCCGTTACCTGCGCGACCATGACTGAAGCCATGGCGCGGCTTGCGAGCCAGGGTCTGACAGACGAATGGCGGAGAACGGCCGAGGGGAACCCGGGCCGGGAGAATCAATCATACGACGGGTTTCCGTTGGTCGAGCGTCCAACGCACCAGCGCCCACAACCCGACGAAGGTCAACCCGAATAGACCGGCCCGCAAGGGCCAGCTCGTGGCCCGGGCGCTGGCGGCAACGAAGTGGATCCGCATCGGCTTGCCGACTTCTGTCTGGAGCACCTGCGAGAATGACTGGCGCAGACCGCGTGTCGGCAGGTTCACGCGCAACGGCCGCGCGATGACGGTGGCGATTTCCTGGGCCTTTTGAAGCCGGTCCCACTGAAGTTCGGCCGCTTTGCCGTCGTATTTCAGGCCCAACTGCTGTTGCGCGGGCTGGTTCGCGGATTGAAAATAATCCGCGTTGTTCACGATGGCCTCTCGTTGTGCGTTGACCAGATTGTCCCGCTGCGCCTTGCGCAGGTCTTTCTCGAGCTCCTTCAACTGCTCCGGCTCCTCGTTGAGCCCGGACCGCCGCGCCTGGCTGTAAACCCTGGAGGCATCGTCGAGCCGGCCGACCGACAGTTTGCGCCGCGCCTCGTCAAGCGAACTGGAAACCTCCAGCTCACGCGCGCGTCTGCTCTTCGTTTCAGCCTGTGAATATTCGCTCAACGTAAAGCTGTGGTAATCGGGCGCGGCCTCGGCTTCGTGCGTCATCGTGCCGCCAAACCCGCTGTAGCCGCGGTCCGACGGAAGATACAGCTGCCAGTGCGCGTTCTTCACCGGCACATCCAGCGCCGGAGAGGCAAGGTCAACCGCGCCCTTCGTCCGCGGAAACTTTTCCGCACTCACGTAGGTCAGCTCAATCGGGATGGCCGAGTCTCCTGCCCGCTCGATGGGCAGCAGCAGCCTGCCGTCGCGCAAACTCGGTTTCACCGCCTGGCCGGCGACAAACGCGGACCAGACTTGCGCTCCCTTGGGCAGCGCCACTTCGAGAAACTGGCGCCCGTTGTTGCGCACAGAAAGCGCTAGCCGCGTCATCATCTGGCCGTCGTCGGCCACGACCGTCGTCAACCGCGCGTCGTCCACCAGGGCCTGCAACACTTCGGCCGGCGCAAACTTCTGCGCCGCGAGCGAGAGCTGGTAGCCAGGGCGCAGATAACGGTAGGCCAGCACCGTGGACGGCCCGGCGCGGCCGGCCCACTCGGGCAGCTCCTGCGGATCAATGCGGACAAGCTCGCTGCTCGCCTGCTTTGCGGTGACGCGCAGCTCCGATTTTGCGATGACCGCGGTCGCGCCGGTCTCCCGTTCCGCCCCCAACGCTTCGATGCCCGCCGCGTCAAACAGCGTCTCCTTCGCCTGTTCCTTCACACCCCATGGCTGTTCCCAAGTCACGGTGAGCAGATAATTACCGGCGACCTTGTTCTGCAATTCCACGCGCCATTCCCCGCCGTTCTGATCGCGGCGCCGGATGTTTGCGCCGGTGATTTCGACGTTTTTGAACGCCGTGGGAATCCGCAGGCGAAATTCCTTCACCGGCGCGTTCTGGATGTCGTAGCGGACCAGCGCGCGGCCGTTCACGAGTGATTCGCTCAACGTCAGCCAGTTGACGACCTCGGCGCGCACCCATGATTCGATGGATTCGGCGGCAATGAGCAGCTTCCACGGCGCGGTCGCCGGCACGGGGTCGCTGCTGATGAATTTGTAGGCGAGTCCCGCGCCGGAACGCCGGGCGGGCGGCTCGTCCGCTCCCGTCTGGTTTGCGGCCTGAACTCCGGCGTTGTCCTCAACCGCCGTCACCGGCACCTCGGTCAATCCCTCGAACGACATCGCCTTCGCCTGCACGCCGGTCTCCGCCGAAACGACGACGAATCCGGTCAGCTTCAGCGTGTCGAGCGGGTGCACGCCGGCCACCTCGACTGTTTTTGGCAGTTCCTTCTGTGCTTTGACGAGTTGAAGTTCCAGCGCGCAATTGCCGAGCGTGCGCTGTTTCAACGTCACTTCCAGCACCCGGACGTCGCCTTCGGTTTTCTCGGCCCATTGCGCGACTTCGGTTCCTGTGACCGCCTCGATCCGGAAATCCCCGGGTAGAACCACGCGCAGCGCAAACACGCCGGCGCGTTTGATGGTATAATCGAGCCGGGCCAGCA
>DATNDF010000215.1 GCA_035607015.1 Candidatus Angelobacter sp.
GGGGTATCTGAAGGGAAAGAGCGCCGTCCACATTGCGCGAAGCTACGGCGGGAAGCGCCGGAACTTTGTGGGGCAGCACTTCTCTGGGCACGGGGCTATTGGGTGTCGACCGTGGGGCATAATGAAGCCGCCGTGCGGTTGAATATCCAAGAGCAAGAGAAGGCCGATCAACGGTTCGAGCAGTTGGGACTGTTCGAAGGCCAAAGCCGCTTGGAGCGGCTCCAAGATTAACCCGCTTTGAGCGGTTCACAATTACAAGCCTCCGGCTTTGCCGGAGGTCGCTGACTTGGGCACTGATTTTTGAAGAAGCCCACCACACTGGCGTCACGGATCAGGGCGCTCGGATTGAAGTGGTCGTGCCTATTGTGCGCATTTCGACTGTATTGGGTCAGGCGATGGCGACAGTTCGACCGTTAACGGAGTGGAAAGCTCGCTGGCGCCGAAGACAAGCCGACAGGAAACGGTCTCTTCGGCCAACTGAATGCCAAACATCAAACGAGACGCAACCGGCCGCCGCACGCAAGGCGACCGGTTGTCGTTCTTCATTACGTTGCGAGATCGGTCACGGATTAGCGTCCTGCCAGTCCGGTCGCGCCAGCCGGAAGACCGCTGATGCTCTGCAACGGATTCAAGGAGCCGTCAGCTTTCACCAGAAACGCGCTGATGGTGCCATTTCCGTTGCGGACGTACAGAAAACGGCTGCCGGTGGACAGCGTCATGTCCGCGGGCGAACTTCCAGTTCCGGTGATTCCGGTCACGCCGTCCGCGTTAAGCAGGTTCAATGAACCGTCCGACGCAATCCGGAAACCGGAAATTGTGCCGCTGCCCGTGTTGGCGGTATAAGCGAAACGGCCGTCGTCGGTCACGGCGACCCAGCAGGCTGAGGATTCAGTCGTAGGAACGGAGGGACTGACAACTTCCAGATTTCCGTCATCGTCGAGATCGTACGACGAAGCGGCGCTTGCGCCTGCTGCACCGCCGAACGCTTCGGAGACGATTAAATCGTGTCCGCGCAAAGCAAAGCCGAACGGGGTTTGACCGGAGGATTGAAAGTGCCTGGCGCTGTCAATTGAGCCGTCGTTGTCCACCGTGAAGGTGTCAATCACACTGGTATCCTTCTCCGTGACGACAAGCACTTCGCCGTCGGTTGAAAAACTGATTTCCGCCGGGTTTGTATTATCGGCGCTCAAAGCGTGAGTTGCATGGGCCAGCGGGAACAGTCGACCGGCGAAAAACACGAAGCCAGCGATGCTGTCCTTGTCTCCGTCCTGACCACCTGCGTTAAGTACGAACAAGAAATTGCGATGTAACGCCAGGCTGATGGGGTGTTTGCCTTCGGAGGGTACCTTGTGGACCAAAACCAGCCCCGTGGGGGCAACGAGGAAAACCGAAATCTCGTCACTTCCGGCGTTGCAAGCGAACAACCAGCGCCCATTGGCACTAAGAACCACGGCACCCTGGCTGGCGAGACCAGCGCCCGTGCCACGGCCTCCGGTCGCGAACGAGCCGTCTGCTCTCAATTTTCCATCTGCACCGCGCTGGTAAGCCAGTACATGATTTGCCGCGGCGGCGTTGTCCATCGTGAATACCGCGCCACCTTCTCCTCGCCTGTTGTCGTCGCCTCGGTCGCTGGCCTGGGTAAGACTTGGGATTAGCGCTAGAGCCAAAGCGACCGCCGACAAACGAATCAATGAATCCAGTTTCATACTTTAATTTCTCCGTGAATGTTTGAGTTATGTTTTGGCGGCTTCCGTCCGACACATCACCATGCGTCCAAACAACGAAATGAAGCCGCGCGTTCGGTAATACGGGACATGAGGCGGCGATTTATTCCGGAGAGGGTCAGACTAATTTCGGCTGCTCTTCATCCCGTACGCTGCCGCGCCGTAATCTCGCCGGAATGGAAACGCGATCGGGCCGGTAACGAACCCGTGGCGCGGATTCAAGATTCAACCAACGAAGCTCTAACCTGGCGCTCCCGACTGATTTTGAGCTCGGCAAATAGCCCGCCCGCCGTGAACGGCCCTGTGCCGCCCAAGACGAGTGTTGCCAGACAGGCAAGATACAAGAGATCGATTTCATAACCAGGCGGACCAAATTGGGCCCCGGCAGCCGTCACCGCTTGAAGTTTGACCGAACTGAAACCGTAAGGAAAATGAACGGTAAACATCGCTACGAGAAGAATCGCCGCGATGGGCACGCTGACCAGCGGTACGAAGGCGCCAAGCAGCACGGCCAATCCGCCAGCGAGTTCAATGAGGATCGTCGCCCAGCCCGCAAGCGCCGGCGCGGGAACGCCGATCGCCTGCAGCAGGGCGGCAAAATGCTCAGGGCCATGCACGATCTTGGCATAGCCATGCGCCATGAGGCCGTAGCCTACGATCAAGCGTAGTGGGATCGCTGCCCAGGATTCGCGCTTCGAAAGCGTCCCTTGATGCACGCTCATTGCCTGTTCGGATTCAATTCTCATAATTCCTCCTCTGCGATGATTTGAAGCTTTCGTCAAAGCCCCTGAAGAAGTGCGGGCGACGGCGTTGAACTCGGCCAGATTATTTTGCCAAAAATCCAAGCAGGTCTGAAAGGTCGTTGCCGCGGCCATCGGGGACTTCACCTAATTCCTCCACTGGCAGTTTGAGACGGTTAACCCAGAAGGTCGGATAACCGAACGCTTTCGCCCCTGCGGCATCCCAGCCCGCGAAGGCAACAAAAAGAATTTCCTCCCGTCTCAGCTTTAAACTGTCAGTTCCCAACTGGTAGGCGCGAGGATCCGGCTTGTAAGTCTTTGCTCGATCTGTGCTCAGAACCTGCTCGATTATTCCTTCCAGTCCGGAACTTTTGATGCAGGCGTCGAGCATGCCGGGTGTGAAATTCGACAACAGCGCCAGCCGCAAACCGGATTTTTTCAAGCTGTTGAGCGCCGGCACGACCTCCGGCCAGGTCTTCAGTCCAAGATAAGCATTCATCAATTCGTCGCGGTGTTGCGGCAGCAGTTCCACCTTCGCTTTGTGGGCGGCAAATACCAATGCGTCCCGGGTAACCCGCCAGAAATCCACGTATCGTCCCGCCGCGACCCGCAGCCAGGTGTACTCAAATTGGCGGGCACGCCATTCATTGCCCAACTCGATGCCCTTTCCGGGAAAAAGTTGTTCCGCGAGGTCAAATACCGGGCGAGGATCAAAGATCGGGAACGCATCGAAGGCGATTGCCTTGATCTGTGCTTTTAATGCCGGTTCATCTGCCAGCGCTCTTGGTATCGATGGCAAAAATGCAAATGCGGCGCCACCGGCCGTACGGGTTACGAATTCTCGACGATTAAGATGCATGTTGGATTCCAAAGTGTTCGTCCGAAACTTTCGGCTATTTCAGAGCGTCGAGTTGTTTGAGCAGGTCGCTTGCGGAAACTCGTCCGCCATGTTCCTTGCTGACCCGCGCAAACCGCACCGTGTTGTCGCTTCCGATGATGAAGGTCGAAGGATAAGCCGTTTCATTTGGCGCGTCCCACCGCAAGCCATAGCTCACCGTAAAAACGAAATCGGGGTCGATCACAAACAGAAAATCCTTCGGCCAATCTTTGTTCTGAAGAAATTCTCCGGCGTGCGCTTTGAGCTGGTCCGCCGGACCGGGATAGACGAACAGCATCCGGATGTTCCGTTCTCTGATTTTCGCCGCATTCTTCACCAGGTCCTGCACCTGGCGCTCGCAGAGCGGGCATTGATACCCCGGCCAACCGCGTAAGACCAGGAGGGCGACCGCACCTTTGGTCGTCAATGCGCTGAGCTGCACTGGCTGATCGTCGAGCGTCCTTAGCGCGAAATCAGGGGCTTTATCTCCAGTTTTCGGCGGCTCTGCCGCCTTGAGTAGAGGCGTGATTGACAAAGCTCCCACCGCGAACAGTGCCCCCGCAATTTGATGAAGATTTAAACTGACTCGTTTCGCGTTCATGATCTCGCATATGCCGGCCGGATGCCGACGGAATTTCGTACTTTAGCCACACGTGATGCCGATTTCGCTCCAGCGGATCGGCTGTTCATTCGATCAGAAGCGGGTGAGTCACCGATTATTCCAGCTCCCTGAAAATAAATTCCCGCAGCGCATCCGTTCATGACGCGGCACGCGCCTCGAAAGGCGGATCACAATAATCGCTTCAGTTCTTCTTCGCCCGCGTCCGTCGCCAACACATAGGTGCGCCGGTCTTTGCTCCAGGAAGCCGTGGCGATGCCGTCCATCATTGCAAACTCGGGCATCGTTCCATTGGGCGCACCCCGCAACGTGGCGCGATCCACTACAAAGAGATGGGCCTCCCGGCCGCCTTCGATCCTGAAACACACCAGTGAAACGTGTTGTCCTTTCCACTCAAAAACCCGGCAGCCGATGCGCGGCCGCCCGTTCAGACTCGCCGGCGTGACGAAATCGTCGGGCGCACTCCGGTCCCGCAACCACCGCCTGACTTCGTCCACATCATTGCTCATCAGGTCGAGATGATCGAGCTTGGCGGTTGTGTCCGCCACGTAGGAACGGAATTCAGCGAACTGCCGGTTGCCAGACGGACGCAGCAGGAACACTGTAAATGCAGCCATCAGGGCAGCGCACGCGGCCGCCACTGCGATCCACGCCGGCGGCCGCCACCAGACGTGCAGCGGAATAACTTTGCGGGCCGCGAGCAGTTGCGTTCTCAGATCTGGAGGAACTGGAAAGGCTCGGATTTTTTCCGAAAGCCGGATGTCCAGCGCCTGTTCATGCGCGAACCACTTCGCCAACACGGGGTCACTTTTCACCATTCCGAGTGCCTCTTGGAATTGAGGATCGTCGGCGTCCTGCCCGCCGAGGTGATAGGCGCGCAGAATGTATTTGGCTTCATCTCGGTTCATAACGATGTGAATTCTCGCGGAAGGATTTCTCCGGTGAAATGATTTTTGCTCTCAGCGCGTCTTCTCTTTCTTTCTGACCAGTCAGTCGCTGGCGAAGGATGTCTTTGCCGCGAGCGAGCCGCGACATGACCGTCCCGATGGGCAAATCCAGCACCTCTGCGATTTCGCGATACGTGAGACACTGAAGATAATAAAGCACCAGGGGAGCGCGGAAATGTTCCTCCAGGTCAAGCGCCGCGCCCATCACTGTTTCGCTGTCCATTTCGTCTGCGAAGTCGGGCGAGATCGCCGGCAACGCATCCTCCAGTGACGAGACTTCAATATGCTGAAACCGGTTCTCGTGTCGCTTCCAGCCAAGGAAGATCCGATATTGGGTCGTGAACAACCAGTTCTTCACCCTGCTCTGGTCGCGAAGCTGGCCACCCTTCGTGAGCAGCCGGATATAGGTTTCCTGCGTCAATTCCGCCGCATCATCCGGATTGCCGGCGAGACTGAACGCAAACCGATAAAGGCTTTCGTGGTGCAAGGCCACGATCTGTTCGTAATCCAATTCGTCCACAGTTATCTGATGTGTGCGCCGGGCGTTTTATTCCATTCAGAATGAGGGCCTTCTCGAAGCATCTCAAAAACCCGTGCTTTAGAGCGGGAAACCTCTTCAGTGCCATCCACAACCGCAGCAATAACGCGTTGTTGGAGAAAGGAATCAGAGCGCATCCGCCGATAGTTTCATGAAGAATACATCGGTAATGCGTTGTGCTCCCAGCTTCTCATAGAATGTCGTGGCAAGTCCATTAGCACGGTAAACCGACCAGATCAGTTCTCTCGCACCCGCGTTGCGTGCGACGCTTGCCGCCGTTTCCAAGAGAGCCCGGCCGGCGCCTCGTTTTCTTGCCCGGGAGTCAACATACAAATCCACGATATGCAGGTTGCGCGCGGCGGCATCCGAGTCGTAGCCTATGTGATACAACAGGTAACCAATCACGCGGTCTTTATCTTCCGCCACTAATCCGCCGAAAGCGGGCTGAGAGCCGAAACCATCCCGCAAATATGCCTCGGCGGTCAGCTTGAAGTCCGTCGTGTCGCCCAAACTGCGAAGATACCCGGCGAACTGTTTCGCCAGGTTGCCGACGTAGTCTGCATCGGTGGCGCGAGCAGGTCGGATATCGAATGTGTTAAACATGTCTCGTACAGGCCAATCAATTAAGCCTTAAACGGTGCTAGGATCATCAGGCAAATCCCCGCGACCATTTTCCTTCTCGATTGAGCGACCGCAGGAAGCGACGGTCGTGGCGACGTCGGTTCCGATTCGTTCGCAATCCAATTCGTCCATAGTTATCTGAAGCATTCACCGGATGGCTTATTCCGGCTGGAATAACGGTCGCTCAGCAGCACCTTGAAACACTCGCGTTTTTGATAGAACGCCGGCCAGTGCCACAGGATGCACCCGGCTCTAAAGTTGACAATTGTCACCATTGAGGATTTTGGTCCTTTTGACATTTACGCAACGCTCAATTCACGTCGTTTTGCCCAATAAGCCAGAGGTTTTAAGGCGTGATAAGCCCTATCCGGCCACTATCAAGACCGTCGGCGATCTAATCTGCGTCCAGACTAGAGTGGCTGGCTTGCAAGAGCATCCACCTTTCTTGTTTGGCGGGCTGGGAAACCAACCGCTCAGTTTCCAACATTATTGTCCAGCCACAATATGGTACACATGATGCCGTCGCATGACCAACGTTTCCGAATTAAAGCCGCCGGTCTTTTTTTAGACGGCATTCTTTGTGATCTTGGCGCATCGTATCCCTCAACGATATCATTGCGGGCAGGACCGGTGGAGTTGATACTGGAACGCGAAACGGGATGGGTTTGTCAGGTTCGGTTTGGGGAGCGGGAAATGGTTCGCGCCATTTATGGCGCGGTGCGAGATCGGAACTGGACGACAGTTTCGTCCAGGCTGAAGGCTCTTTCGGTTCACCTACCATGAAACCATCGGACCGCGAGGCGTCATTTGCGGCCGGCGAAGCGGCCGGAGTTTTTCCCGTGTATCATGTCTTCGCCGGCTTTGCCGAATTGACACGGCTGGCGGAAGCTCGGTTCTCCGACGTCCGGACGTCGTTGCAACTTGCAGCATTGGCAGGATTGACCGAAACGGGCCGCACCGTGCTCTGGCTGGCGAATCTCACGGCGGCACAAGTCGCTGTTCGCATCAAGACGCAAACCCGGTTCCGAGACTTGTCGGCAAAAACGCTCGATGAACACAATGCTCCTCAGAGCCTGGGCCAGCCAGAAGCATGGTGGCGGAATTCTCCGGCTGGTCCGGCCCGGGATCCCGCGTCGATCGTGAACCTACCGCGCTACGCGTTGGCGCGATTGGAACTGGAACCATGAAGAGTTGGCAGGAATTGATGCGCGTGGTGGAGCCGTTGCGTTTTGAACCGCATGACATCGCGGCGCAACTCGACGGGCGCGGGCATTACGTCATGGAACTGAATGACGAGTTCCCCCTGTCGATCAAGCTTTTCCGCTACACTTCGCGACGGCACACTCGCGGCGCGACGTGGCACGAAAGGCTGGAACTATTTCTGCCGCTCGACGGTCAGGTGCGGTTTCGGATGGGAGAGCAGGAGGTCGAATTGCGGCGGGGCGATCTGCTGGTGGTGGACAACCTCAAGCTGCATCATGTCGTGGATTTTCCAGGCTTCGACACGCGTGTGATTGTCATCAGCTTCCTGCCGGAGTTCGTGTACAGCCTTGGCTCGCCCTCGCACGACTACGCCTTCCTGCTTCCGTTTTACTCCAAGGTCGAGCGGCGTCCGCACGTCTTGCGCGACGGCGATGCGAACGCGGCGGGAGCGCATGACGCCTTGCGCCGACTGCTCGAATGTTATTTTGTCGGCGCGAAGAAGCCGTTCTTCCAGGCCGGCGCGAAGGCGTTTCTGCTGGAGCTGCTCTATCATCTGGCGGCGCACTTCCGCGCGTCCGAGGTGTTGAAGTGGGAATTCGTGCGCCAGCAAGAGCGGTCGTTGCGATTGAAGAAGTTGTTTGATCACATCAACGCCCGGCCGGCGGAAAAACTTCCCGTAAGCGCGGCGGCCCGGCTCGTTGGGATGAGTGCCCCGCAGTTCATGAAAACGTTCAAGCAGGTCGCAGGCATGACTCTCGTGGTTTATCTCAACCACGTTCGGCTGGCGAATGGCGCGCGCCTGTTGCGCGAGACGGATCGCTCCATTGCGGACATCGCCGACGCTTCGGGGTTCTCGGATCAGAGCTATTTCGACAAACGCTTCAAGCGCGCCTTTGGCCGCACGCCCAAGGAGTTTCGCGCCGAGGCGGTGCAGTAAAATTCGTCCAACATTTCCTCTGCCTTGTTCTAGCCTGCGAACCCGGCGGAAGTCATGATCACGGTCATGAAACCGCTGCCGATGCTTATCGCGCTCGCCCTTTCACTCTGTGTGGCCCAGGCGGCAACACCCAGACTCAAGGTCTCGGAGAACAAACGCTTCCTTGTCACCGCCGACGGCCAGCCGTTCTTCTGGCTTGGCGACACGACGTGGGAATTGTTTCATCGCCTGAACCGCGAGGATGCGATCAAGCTCCTCGAGAATCGCGCGGCGCGAAAATTCAACGTGCTCCAATCCGTCGCCATTGCGGAACTCGACGGTCACACCGATCCCAACGCCTACGGTCATCTGCCGTTTGTCGATCTCGATGTTACCAAGCCTGCGGTGAAGGACGGGCCGCAGAATGATTACTGGGACCACGTCGATTTCATCGTGGCCGAGGCGAACAAACGCGGGCTGTACCTCGGCTTCCTCCCGACGTGGGGCCGCTATTGGCACGACAAGGTGAAGGACGGCAAGCCGCTCTTCACTGTGGTGAACGCGGAAACATACGGCGAATGGCTGGGCAGGCGTTACAAGAACGCGGGCTTGGTTTGGATTCTCGGTGGCGACCGCGGTGTGGATAACGACGAGCAGAAGGAAATCATT
>DATNDF010000216.1 GCA_035607015.1 Candidatus Angelobacter sp.
CAACGCCTGCTTTTCACAACCCCGCACTGATGCTGGACTTCAAGCGATTCACCTCCGATTCGGCGACCAGTTACCTGAATGACCAGGTGGAAATCCTCCGTCGCTATCGGCCGAACGATTTCCTCACTCACAACGGGGCATTTAAGAACATAAACTATTACAACTTCAGCCGTTCCCTGGACCTGCATGCCTGCGACAATTATCCGACGTTCGAGTCAAATCCCCGCTATCCAACAGGCGCAACCCTCACTCTTGTGCGCGGTTTCAATGGCCGCATGATGATCATGGAAGAGCTCTCCGGTCCCGCCGGACAGACTTACATGTTGCGCACGCCCGCGCCCGGCCAGGTGCGGCTTTGGGCGATGCAGACGATCGCGCATGGCGCGGACGGGTTGTTGCATTTTCGGTGGCGATCAGCCGAGCGGGGGGCGGAGGAATACTGGTTTGGCGTGCTCGATCACGACAACGTGCCGCGCGCGCGGTTCAAGGATTTCAAACGCGAAGGACAGGAGATGAGCAAACTCGGCTCCCAAATTCTTGGCTCGAAAGTCGTCTCCGGGATCGCGGTCATCAAGGACTTCGAGGACGAGTGGGTGTTTGATGAGCAGTATTTGACGCGGGAGATAAAGATCGGCGCGGTTTATAATGCCCTGTTCCAGGCCGCATCGGAGCAACGGCACAACCTTGATTTTGTCGGCCCAACTGCTGACTTGAGCAAATACAAGTTGGTCTTTGCGCCCCAATTGGCCCTGATGGATCGCGCTCTGGCCAGTCGTCTGCAAAAGTTCGTCGAACGCGGCGGCACCCTCGTGATGTCCGCTCACAGCGCCATCAAAGACCGGGACAATGCCTTTACCATGGCCACGATTCCCATTGCCGGTCTGACAAATGTTTTTGGGGCCGGGCTCGACTCTTTTCAAACCTATCCACCGCCATCCGCCACGAACAATTCCGTCCGTTTCGACGATGGCCATTCCGTGCCCGTAAGTGTTTTTGCCGAAGTGCTGCATCCGACAACCGCGCGCGTGATCGCGCATTGGACCGGTGATTTTCTGAAGGATTCGCCCGCGGTCACCGAGCAACAATTTGGAAAAGGCAAAGCAGTTTACTACGGCTCGTTGTTCAACGTGGATGCAGCGCGTTACCTCGTGCGACGTTATGCTCGGGAACTTGAGCTAAAGCCCTTGCTGGAAAATGTGCCCGAACAGGTTGAGGTGACTTGCCGCACAAAAGGCGCGGCTCATTTTTATTTTCTGCTCAACCATGGAAATTCCGCCGCGACCGTCAACTTGGGCGAAGGCTTTCGTGATCTCCTGACCGATCAGATTTCCCCCGCGAGCATCACTCTGCCTCCCTATGGTTATGAAGTGCTCGAGCGCGATCTATCGTCCACTCCATCCGGCTCCTGAAGATGACTGGCGAAAACCATTTCTCGAAGAATAAGCGCGGATTCTGGACGCAATGGATTCTGACGCTGGCCTGCACGGTGACCTGCGTCGCCAGCCCCCACGCCGCCCCGCCAAACATGTCCTCGGCGGAAATCGACCAAAAAGTGTCGAGCACCCTGAAGCGCATGACCCTCGAGGAGAAACTGGGCCAACTCCAACAGCTCTGCGGCGCCTGGGACGGAGATTGTCTTCCCGAAGATTTTGCATTGGCCCGTCAAGGCAGGCTGGGCTCAACCATCTTTATTCGCGGCGCCAAACGCACCGCGGAATTGCAACGCGTCGCTGTCAACGAATCGCGATTGCACATACCCGTTCTGTTCGCCTTTGATGTCATTCACGGCTATCGCACGATTTTTCCAGTGCCGCTCGGAGAAGCCGCCAGTTGGGACCCGCGCGGCGCGGAGCGGAGCACCAGCATCGCCGCCGACGAAGCTTCGGCCGCAGGCATCCGCTGGACTTTTGCTCCCATGGTGGACATCGCCCGCGACCCTCGCTGGGGACGGATCGTGGAAGGCGCGGGTGAAGATCCCTTTCTCGGCATGGCCATGGCGGCGGCGCGCGTTCGAGGTTTTCAAGGGACCAATTACGGACTGCCGGACAAAGTTGTCGCCTGCGCCAAGCACTGGGTGGCCTACGGCGCGGCGGAAGGCGGACGCGATTACAATACCGCGGAAGTCTCCGAACGGACCTTGCGCGAAATCTATTTCCCCCCTTTCAAAGCGGCGCTGGACGCCGGCGTCGGCACGTTCATGAGCGCCTTCAACGACCTCGATGGCCTCCCCGGTTCGGTGAACTCGTTTACTCTTTCCAAAGTGCTGCGGGGTGAATGGCATTTTGACGGCGTGGTCGTCAGCGATT
>DATNDF010000217.1 GCA_035607015.1 Candidatus Angelobacter sp.
GGACGCGCATGAAGTCCCTCCGGCGGTGGTGAATCGTCCGAGTACGCCTCCGCCTTCTTGCCGTCGCCTTCGACCGTCAACGCGATATCGAAATGCTCGGCGCGTGCGATCACCGCCAGGAACGCAGTCACCAGTAGCGCCAGGCACGACCAGAATATCTTCGGTCGCGGCATGCTATTTGACTTCCAGCTCGATCACCGCCGACGGCTCATCCGACGGCGATAAATCCTTGTGCTGCGCCTCAATCCGCGCCAGGTACCGGCCCGGCTTCGACACCCGAAAGGTTAATTTCGATTGCGCGGCGTTTTTTTCTTTGAAGTCCATCGTCAACGCTCCTTCGAGCACCACGTTGTCCGGCTTTGCCAGGTCCGGCAGCCCGTCCGGGTCCGTTCCCTGAACCTGGGCAACATAGAAATGCACCAGCATATCTTCGAGCGCAGTGTCCCGTCCCGCCCTGATCTCCCAATGCAGCGTCAGGTTCTCGTTCGCTTTCGCATGGAAGACAGGCCGGGGCGCGGCGGCCCGGCGCTGGAGCGAGGGCTCGTTCGTGGCGACCTGCTTTGCCGACCCGTTGCTGACTTCGAGCGTGGCGACAAAAGCCTCTGGTGATGGAACAGCAGCAATTGCCCAGACGCAAAGGCACAGCGTGACTGATGCGCAAAAAACTTTCACGGGTGATCAGGTTTCAGTTTCGGGCCAGGCAGGGGTTTCCCTTTCGTTACTTCAAGATTCTTCCGAAATCACCTTCGACCGGCTCGATTTCGATTCTTTTGCCGCCTGATACCCGCGGTCCCGGCGGCTTTGGCGCTTGGGCCATGGAAGCCGCTGACACTGACGGCAGCGGAGTGGCCGCGGTTGGCATGTCGTCAGTTTCACTGTCGGGCGGCTCCGCGTCAGGCGGCGGGATGAACCAGCTTGTCCGCTTTTCCAGCCAGGCGCAGTAACGCGCGAATGTCCACATGCCGTTCCCGGCGCCGGTTTCCAGCGCGGAGATGATTTTGAAAAAATCGCGGCTCCGGATGTGTGCCTTCACGGGATTGGTCGGGATCAGGATCTCGCACTCCGGCACGCGGACGTTCAGGTCAGGCCGGAAACGGAGGCGCTGCGCGATGACGGCAACCAGACAATCGGCCAGCTGGGCGGCGACACTGTTTTGAATTTCGGATGGAAACGCGGCGACCACACGCTGCAGCGCCTCGGCACAGGTCGCGGAATGGACCGTCGTCATGACGAGGTGGCCGGTCTCGGACGCGTTCAATGTCAGACGCATCGTCTCAGGGTCGCGCATTTCGCCGACCATCAACACATCGGGATCTTCGCGCAACGCATCGAGCAGCGCCTGTTCGAATCCGGGCGTGTCACGGCCCACCTCGCGCTGGCGGATGTACGCGCGCCGCGGTCGGAAGTTGTATTCGATCGGGCTTTCGATTGTCACAATGTGCCGCGCCTCGGTCAGATTGATTTCCTGAATCAACGCGGCGAGCGTCGAGGATTTGCCGCATCCGGTCGGCCCGCTGACAAGAATCAATCCGTTGTGAGACGCGACCAGTTTCTTCAGATCGGGGTGCAGGTTGAGTCTCTCGATGGTGGCTTGAAAAGTCGCCAGCAACCGGATGGCGAAACCGACGCCTCGGGCGCTCTGCAACACGTTGATGCGACAACGAACGCCCTGGATCGTCCGCGAGAAATCTGCCGAATGGCGCTCGAGAAAGCCGGACCATTGCGCCTCCCCGATGATTTCGCGCGCCCATTCGAGCAGAGTTTTGGCGGCGACCGGCTCGCCGGTCATCCGCAACGAACCGCGCACCCGCACCGCCGGAGGCAACCCGGCCTCCAGGTGCAGATCGCTGGCGCCCTGCTGTTGTGCAGACGCAATCAATGAATGAAGGTTCATGGCCATAAAGATCCGTAATGCCAACCCGCCGACCAGCCTAAAGTTCCGCTGAAAAATGATCCATCGCCCATCGGCCCAAGTCACGCCAACATTTGCTCGCTTTCGGGCGGAGTTTGAGGCAATTGAACCGCTGGCTGATCTTGCCAAGACTGGCGAATCGAATCCTTTTTTATCGGATGGAAACGGCGACTCTCGCGGGTACTCCCGCCATTGAGCGGACCAAAGCCGCCCCTTTGCCGTGGCATTGCCATGCGGTTGTGCTGGGTGCCACCAGCATCGTCGTCGGGATTCTGTGGGACATCTCCTGGCACCGCACGATCGGACGCGACACCTTCTGGACGCCGGCGCACCTGGCGATCTACCTGGGCGGCTTGCTGGGCGGATTGTCCTGCGGCTGGCTTGTTTTGAAGACGACGTTCTCCGGCTCGACAGAGGAAAGGGCCGGCAGCGTGCCTTGCTGGGGTTTTCGCGGTCCGCTTGGCGCGTGGGTCGTAATCTGGGGCGCGTTTGCAATGCTGACCTCAGCGCCGTTCGACAACTGGTGGCACAACGCCTACGGCCTCGACGTGCAAATCATAAGTCCGCCCCACAGCATCCTCGCCGCCGGCATGTATGCGGTCACGCTGGGCGCGATGTTGCTGGTGCTGCGCCAGCAGAACAATTCTCAAGAAGACCCGACGCCAGGCCGCACAATGCTTGCGTATGCCGCGGGTGTTTTGATTGCGCTGATCGCCACGATGGTGACGGAGTACAGCTTTCCCAATCATCAGCATACCGGGCGTTTTTACAGGATCTCTTGCGCCATCTACCCGGTGATCCTCGTGGGCATGGCGAGGGCGACAAAAATTCGCTGGGCGGCAACCCTCATCGCCCTTGCTTACATGACCGTTACCGCGGGGATGGCCTGGATTCTGCCGCTTTTCCCCGGGCGACCGCTGCTCGGGCCGATTTACAATCCCGTGGATCACATGGTGGCACTGCCGTTTCCGTTGCTGCTCGTTGCGCCGGCTTTCGCGCTGGACCTGCTTCGCAACTGGATCGGGACCGGACGCGGATGGAAGCGTGATTGGCCGCTGGCGTTGCTTTCGGGAGCTGTATTCTTCTTCATTTTTTTGGCGGTGCAATGGAACTTCTCGAAATTCCTCATCAGTCCCGCGGCGGACAACTGGTTTTTCATCGAAAACAAATGGGAGTACGGAAACCAGATCGGCAACTGGTGCCACGAGTTTTGGGACGCGACGAACCCCGAATGGAATCCGCCCGCGTCGGCTGCAGGTCTGGGTGTCGCGCTGATCCTGGCCATGATTTCCGCGCGGATCGGTCTGTCGCTCGGCAACTGGATGGCAAAGGTGAAGCGATGATCAAACGGGTTTTTATCGCGTTGGCCGCCGCGTTTCTTCCTCTCGCCGCCCTCGCTCACGTCGGCAGCCCAAACGTGTTCTATGAAGGTTATGCCGGACCGTATCCTGTCCGCGTAACCGTCCGCCCGCCGCCGGTGATTCCCGGCCGCGCTGAAATCAGCGTGCGCGTCGAAAGTCCTGGCGTGAAAAGGATCACTGCATTGCCGGTGGTTTGGAATGCGGGTAGAAAAGGCGCTCCGCCACCGGATGAAGCGAAACTCGTGCGCGGAGAAACGAACCTTTACAGCGCGGAACTGTGGCTGATGGTCCCCGCGGTTCACAGCATTTACGTGGACATCGACGGCGGCCTCGGCGCGGGCACAGCCATCGTGCCCGTCAACGCCATCGCCACGCGCCGCCTTGGCATGGCTCACGGTTTGGGCGTGGCGCTCGCGCTGCTCGGGGCCTTTCTCATTCTGCTGCTCCTCACCATCATCCGCGCCGCCGCACGAGAGAGCGCCCTGCCGCCGGGTCAGACACCCGGTCCCCGACAACGCCGGCGCGCCGTCGTGATGACCGGACTGGCAGCCCTTTTGCTGACGGCGTCGTTGTGGGGCGGAAACAAATGGTGGAATGCTGAAGACACCAATTTCCGAAACAACCGTCTTTATCATCCCGCTCACATGAAAGCGGAGACGCGGTTGGAGGGAGGACAACGCGTCCTGCGCCTGTCGCGCGGCGATATGCGGAGCGCGTACCCACTCGTGCCCGATCACGGA
>DATNDF010000218.1 GCA_035607015.1 Candidatus Angelobacter sp.
CGGCGCAGCCGTTCATGAAGCACAATGCACTCGGCTGCCAGCTTTACCTGCGCATCGCGCTGGAGCTGTATCACAAGCGGCTGCTGGTGGGCGGCATCGACCGCGTGTTCGAGATTGGCCGCATCTTCCGCAACGAAGGCCTCTCGCGCCGGCACAATCCCGAGTTCACGATGCTGGAAGCCTACTGCGCGTTCGGCGATTATGAGTCGATGATGGAGTTGTTGGAGGGGATGATTACGCACGTGGCACAAAGTGTTTTGGGGACACTCGTGATCGAACATGGCCAAGGGATTTCCGGGAAGGCTGATCAATGGCGAGCGGCTGGAACAGGGATGGGTGGAACAGGCGACTTGCCTGTCCCGCCCGGCAACCTGCCGGGCGGAACGGAAGCGGCCCTGCAGATGAAACCGGGCGCTGTTCTCGGAAACAATACCACTTCCATTCCGGTCGGCGGGTCGCCGACCGGAACGGGCGGGTCGCCCGTTCCACCCAGCCAAAGCGGAACGCACAAGACAATCAATCTCACCCGCCCGTGGAAACGCGTTCGCTACAAGGACTTGGTCAAAGAAAAAGCCGGCGCTAATTGGTTCGACGTGTCACCCGCCGAACGCCGCCGGCGGGCGATTGAAGATTTGAAACTGGAAGGCGACATCGCGACGGGCTACGAAGATTTCGAAGTCACCGGCGCGGTCTTCGAGAAATTGATCGAGCCGACGTTGATTCAGCCAACGTTCGTCACGCATTTGCCAAAAGAACTCGTGCCGCTGGCCAAGCTCTCGCCCGACGACCCGACCACGGTCGAGGTCTTCGAGCTGTGCATCAACGGCCAGGAAATCGCGCCCGGCTACACGGAACAGAACAATCCGATTGAACAGCGCGAGCGATTGGAGCACCAGGCCGGCGGCGAACAGCAAAAGCTCGACGAAGATTTCCTCGTCGCCCTCGAACACGGCATGCCCCCCGCCGGCGGCATCGGCATCGGCATCGACCGCCTCTGCATGATGCTCCTCGGCCAGGAAAGCATCCGCGACGTGATCCTCTTCCCGCAGTTGAAGCCGAAGATCTGATCTTCTCCTGCTTCGGAGAGGAACAGCGTGACGGCGTTAATGCAGTCCGCAGCCATTTGATTGCAGGAGAGAGCGTTTCTTGCTCTTGAAACCAAGCCGTGCGAAAATGTGTCAACAATGGTCGAATACGCCTTCAAACAAAACCGTTGAACATATTACTGATACCATGAAACGCACCCATCCCACTTTCTCCCCTTCGGCTTTTCTCTTCACCGTCTTACTGGCAGTTTCGGTGGCCCAAACCCGGGCGTCGGACGATGTCATCATCGGCCAGTTCAACAGCGCCAGCGGACTGGCAGGATGGCGCGCGGATTACGGCGGGGCTTCCCAGACCATTGCGTTCGACGCAACGCAGGATGCGAACAACAACGCGGCCTCGGGGTCGATGAAGGTAACCATTGGATTCGATGGGAGCAAGGGCAGCGACAACAAAGCCGCGTTCACGATTGATCTCTCCCCCGCATTGGCCGGCTCGAATTATCTCTCCATGGAGATGGACGTGAGAATTGACCCTGTCTCTGCGGCCGACGCCTCCGGGAACAGCGGCTATCTGCAGATGGTGATTCGCAATACCGGAAACTACGACTTCAATTCAGAATTCGGAGGAAACGTGAGTACCAACGGCGGCTGGCGACACATAGCCGTTTCGCCACTGACCGGGGCGTATAACGACATACACGCCGTCACCATCGAGGTTTTCGGCGGCCCGACCCTGACCGGCACGGTCATCATCAACGTTGACAACGTAAAATTCACCAAACCCAGCAGCGCCGTTGCTGTCATCGTCGATCAATTCAATGACACGAACGGGCTTGCCGGGTGGCGTTTCGACTATGGCGGCGTCACCAATTTGATCGAATTCAACCCGACGCAGGATGCGAACACCAATTCGGCTTCGGGTTCGATGAAGGTCACGTTCGGGTTCGACGCGGTCAATCTCGCCGGCAACAACAAGGGCGCCGTCACGATCGATCTCCCGGCTCCGTTGGATGGCTCTTCCTACCTGACCATGGAGATGGATGTAAAAGTTGATCCCGCTTCCGTGGCCGATGGCTCCGGCAACAGTGGATTTTTACAAATGGTAATCCGAAACGGCGGAAACTATGACTTCAACTCACAATTCGGCGGGAGCGTGAGCGCCAACGACGGCTGGCGCCATATTTCAGCGGCGCCGTCGGGCGCGCGCAACGACATCAGGGCGATCACGCTGGAGCTTTCGGGAGGCGGCGGCGGCGCGGGATCACTCACCGGGCCGGTAACTTTTTACGTCGACAACCTTGAGTTTACACAACCCAATGTTGTTTCAAATCCTCCCCCCACTCTGAGCATGGAACGTCCGATCCGGGGTCTCAATCTGATTCCGACTTCAGGGCAGTTCCAACGGCAAAACCTGGCCACCGTTGCAGGTTCCGGACTCAGCTGGTTTGGAAGCGCAAGCCCCGTAACCTATTCAGTTACCATCACCAATTATCCCGACGCGTCGCACAGCGGTTTTCAGACGCATCTTTTCCTCGTTCCCGGCGCGCCTGCAACCAGCGATCCGGATTACAGCGAGGCGAATGTTGTTTTCCTGGACATCCAGAACCGGGCTGACGGAACGGCTGCAGCCACCTTCCGTTACAAGACCAATGAAGCCGGAGGAAATACGTTTCTCTATGGTCCCGGAACACTGGGGAGCGTGGCGGACGCTTCGCCCATCGGCACATGGTCGATGACTTTTCAGCAGGACACGAATGTTACCTTGACCTCGCCGGGTGGGACGACGTTCAGCACCAACATTCCTCCCGAGGCCGCGGCGCTGTTTGCCGATCCGTTGGTCGTGTACGTGGGCGATCAACCCAATGCCGGTAACAATGTCGGTCAGACCGCCATATTGAGCCACTTCCAAATCAACAGCGGTTCCACGACTCTTCTGGATGACAATTTCCTGACCGACGCAGCATTGGACACAACGACGTGGCAAGTCCTCGCCGGAGATGCCAGCGGTGTGCAGTTGGTGGGTCCCGACGCCGCCTTCTGGTTGAGTTGGACGACGCCAGATTCAGGTTTCGGCTTGCAGACAACCACCAACGTCACCAGCTCAGGCTCTTGGACTGACCCAATGTGGACGGTCCCGCTGATGGGGTCCGTGAAGCGGATATTAGTTCACGTCCCCAGCGCCAGTCCTGACCCGAACACGGCTTACGAGCCCGATGGTCAGGCATCATTTTTCCGGCTGTTCCAGCCTCCGCCGCAACCCTGATCGCTAACATTGACGCGCAAACGCACACGCGACCAAAGCACCGCGCGAATCCGGGGCCATCTTCGGATGGACCGACGAGTCTGCGGCGCCATGAGCCGGGTCCCATTGTCCGCCGGATGTTGCAATCGGCCCGGCCCTTTGAAAGGTGCTCCCCAAACTCCGCAAGAAGCGGGTGGGCACGATCGTCGCTGGCTGCTATTTTGTCATCCGCATGAAAGACTTGTTGTTGTCAAATGACGTCCATAACCGTGCGACATTGAGAGGTTCCCGACCGGGCCGACCAATAGGTAACTCCGTTTCCCATGTGGACCGCAGCACCGGACTCGACGCTTCAATCGATTATCAGAGGATCGAAAAGGCGATTTCCTATTTGCAATCGCATTTTGTCGAGCAGCCGGACCTTGCGGCCGTTGCCCGCTCGGTTCATTTGAGCGAATATCACTTCCAACGGCTTTTCACCCGATGGGCTGGTGTCAGCCCGAAACGCTTCCTGCAATTCCTCACCGTTGAATACGCGAAGCAGCGCCTGGCCGAGTCAAGATCCGTCCTGGAAGTCACGTTCGATTCGGGCCTGTCAAGTCCGGGTCGCTTGCACGATTTGTTTGTTTCTATCGAGGCCGTCACCCCGGGCGAATTCAAAAAAAACCGCGGCGGAATCGAAATTGACTACGGCACACATGCCTCCCCCTTTGGGACGTGCCTGATCGGCGTAACCAAACGAGGCGTCTGCTGGCTAAGTTTTGTCGGCGACACGTCTCCGGAAGAATCGGTCCGCCAGCTTAAGGAACAGTGGGACGGCGCCTTGTTTTACGAGCGCCCCGAGACCACCGGACCCGTGGCTCGCCGAATTTTTCACGCCCTGGACGGCGCGGACACCGAAGCCTTGAGCGTGCTGGTCGTGGGAACAAATTTTCAAATCAAGGTCTGGAAAGCGCTGTTAACAGTCCCGCCTGGCGCCGTTGTGACCTACGACGAACTCGGCAGGACCCTCGGAAACAAACAATCCGCGCGTGCCATCGGCAACGCCGTTGCCAGCAATCGGATCGCATACCTGATTCCCTGCCATCGCGTCATTCGTAAAAGCGGACTGCCGGGAGGCTATCATTGGGGGGAAGTCCGCAAGCGGGCGATGCTGGGTTGGGAAGCAGCGCGAAGCGCGGCATGACCCGGACACAAAAAAAGCGCGCTGACACCGTCAGAGCGCTTTTTAGGCAACCCGGATTCCGTGCTCAATAGTTCTTCGCCACCTCGGCCCAGTTGATCACGTTCCAGATGGCTTTCAAATAGTCGGGCCGCCGGTTCTGGTATTTCAGATAGTAGGCGTGCTCCCACACGTCCACGCCCAGAAGCGGCTTGCCTTCGCAACCGGCGATTGCCTTGCCCATGAGCGGATTGTCCTGGTTGGCGGTCGAAACAACCTCCAGCTTGCCGTTATTCACGACGAGCCAGGCCCAGCCGCTGCCGAACCTACCCGCCCCCGCCGCCTCGAACTTTTCCTTGAAGGCATCGAAGCTGCCAAATGCGGCGTTGAGGTCGTTCGCGAGTTTGCCCGATGGCGCTCCACCGGCTTTCGGTCCGATGATTCGCCAGAAAAACGAGTGGTTCCAATGCCCGCCGCCATTGTTGCGCACGGGGCCACGGAGGCTGTCCGGCACGGCGGCCAGATCCTTGACCAGCGCGTCCAGGGATTTCGCCTCGAGCGCCGCGTTGCCGGCGATGGCCTTGTTCAGATTGGTGACGTAGGCGTTGTGATGTTTTCCGTGATGGATTTCCATCGTTTGCTTGTCAATGTGCGGTTCCAAAGCATCCGGAGAATAAGGCAGTGGGGGTAGTTGGTGTGCCATAGTTTTTTTCCAATTGTTGTTTCAGTTTCGATCAATGCAAAAAGACTAACAGAGAGAAACACCGCGCACAAGAGGCCGGCGTTATTTTCCTCCCGACCGCTCAAGCGCGGACCCGGACGAGGACGCAAACCTGCTTCACGCCGGCATCACCGGGACAGCTCCACGAAATTCTTTAAAAGTTGCAATCCCATGTTCTGGCTTTTCTCCGGGTGGAACTGCGTGGCAAACACATTGTCCTTCCACACCGCGGACGCAAAGGTTTCTCCATACATGGTGCGCGCTGCGACGATAGTCTGGTCATCGGGTTCCGGAAAAAAACTGTGCACAAAGTAAAAGTAGCTGCCGCTGCGAATCCCGCGAAAGATCGGGCACTGGGGTTGCGTTATTTCAATCTGGTTCCAGCCGATCTGCGGAACCTTCAATCCCGGCTGTTCCGAAAACCGGACGACCGTACCTTTGAAGATTCCCAGCCCCGCGGCGCAACTGTTGAACTCCTCGCTCTTATCGAACAAGGCCTGGTAACCGACACAGATGCCCAGAAACGGGCGTCCCGATCGAATAAACTCACGGCAGGCCGCCAGCAATTCCTGTCGTTGGAGCGCGCTTACGCAATCGTCAAACGCGCCCACGCCCGGCAACACCGCCGATGTCGCGTCCTTCAATTCAGCCGGACGAGTGACCAGCCGCACCTCGGCTTCGAGATGGCGCAGCGCCTTGTGCACACTACGAAGGTTGCCGGCGCCATAATCCAGCAATGCAATCATAGAGGACATAGCCATGAAGAATACAGAATGTAAAACACGGAGTTAGCGCTGGAGCCTAAACTCAATATACTCAATCTCATCAAGTATCCTACGCCATAACGAACGACGAGTATAACTTTCAGCATCGATATAGGCGACTTCCCAAGTAGGTTTGTTGGTCGAATAATACTCAACGATCGCCGCAGCAGCATTGGAGGCGATGTTCTGAACGACGTTGCTATTGGTCCCGGAATAACGGATGGAGATCAGTGAAGTGTTCCGGGGCTGATCAACCCTCACCAGTTGAAAATTCGACTCGTCTGTGTTGCATCCGGCCGCCAATCTGAGTCGGCTTTCGCGGCATGACAAGACATTGCTGATCACCTGGATACTGGTACTATGCGTGAAAAATGGGTCCCATGCATTGGTTCCAAGAGACAA
>DATNDF010000219.1 GCA_035607015.1 Candidatus Angelobacter sp.
TGTACAGGAGCAATTGAAGAAAACCCGGGCGGCACTGGAGAAAAACAATGGTCTGACGCTGATCCTGGCCCTGAGTTACGGGGGACGCACCGAGCTCGTGGAGGCGATTCGCGAAATCTCGACCAAGGTAAAACAGGGAAAAATCGAGGCAGCCGAGATAAACGAAAAGACGATCTCCGAACACCTTTATACTCGGCATTATCCCGAGCCTGATTTGCTCATCCGGACGAGCGGGGAGATGAGGGTCAGCAATTTTTTGTTGTGGCAGATTTCCTACTCGGAATTTGTGGTGACACCGACCCTCTGGCCGGAATTCCGCCGGGAGCAATTCTTCGACGCCCTGGAGGAATACGCCCGGCGGCATCGCAGGTTTGGCGGCGTCTGAAATCCGCAATCGGAAATTGGCAATCGTCATTGCGCCTGATAGTTTCGCCGGCAATGTCACACGCGACCGCCCCACCGCCATCGTTCTCGAAAGCAAAGATTTTTTTCCGCCGACTGCTCACCTCGATTGTTTTGTGGACCGTGGTGATCTGGTCGCTTTTCTCGGGCAACAAGCTCATCTCGGACACGATCTTTCTGGTCATCATGATGGTTCTGGCCGGATTCGGGTTGGCGGAATTCTACGGTCTCGTCGAGAAGCGCGGACTGGTTTGTTTCAAGGGCTGGGGCATCTTCGGAGGCTTGTTGCTCATCGCAAGCACCTTTTTCTATTTGTCCGGATTGCTCGGCGTGCATGAGGCGCCCGCCAAGGCGAACGACTTTGAAACCAGCCTGCTCATCATCTTCGTGCTCGGTCTCTGTGTCCGGCAGTTTGTCTCGACCCATAACACCGCGGGGATTCTGGCCATCTCGACGACGCTCTTCGGGTTGATGTACGTTCCCTGGTTGCTCAATTTCATTCAAAAAATTAACTTTTTCCCGAAAGCCAACGGCACGCATTACGTTCTTTATTTCATTCTGGTCACGAAATTCAGCGATACGGGCGCGTATGCGGTCGGGTCGCTCATCGGCAGGCACAAAATGATTCCGCGCATCAGTCCGGGAAAAACCTGGGAAGGGTTCGCCGGCGCCGTGATTGTCTCAACCCTGGCGAGCCTGGTGTTCGCTCATTTTGCCGGCCAGCGATTGACCGGCATGAACTGGAAGCACGCGATCGTTCTCGGCGGCCTCTTGAGCACGTCGGCCGTCATTGGCGACCTGATCGAATCGCTGTTCAAACGCGAGGCGGGCGTGAAGGATTCGGGCACGTATTTCCCGGGAATCGGCGGAATTCTCGACCTGCTTGACAGTTTGTTGTTTAATGCGCCGCTGATGTATTTGTATCTCCGTCATGTTCTGACGCGGCCGGTTTAGTGGATTGGAATGAAAAACGTTGTTTTACTTGGAAGCACCGGCTCCATCGGCACCAGCACCATCAAGGTGGCGGAGGATCTGCCGGACCACATCCGCCTCGTGGGTCTCGCCGCCGGAAGCAACGCGGAACTTCTCGCCCGACAAACGTTGAAGCACCGACCCGCAGCGGTTTCGATCAACGACCCCGACAAGGCGCGTGAGCTGGAGTCCGCGCTTGGCACGATCAGCCGGGTTCACAGCGGTGCGGAGGGCTTGATCACGCTGGCCACGATGCCGTCGGCAGATATCGTCCTCATCGCGATCGTTGGCACCGCGGGGCTGCAGCCGGCGCTCGCCGCCATCCGCGCGGGCAAAGACATTGCCGTTGCTTCGAAGGAAATCCTGGTGATGGCGGGCGAGATCGTCATGAAGGAGGCCCGGGAAAACGGCGTGCGCGTGCTGGCCGTGGACAGCGAGCATTCGGCAATATTTCAATGCCTGGACGGCAGGCCGCCGTCGTCCGTCCGCAAACTTTGGCTGACCGCCTCGGGCGGTCCGTTTCGCCAGACCTGCAAAAAGGACTTTCCGGGCATCACCGTCGAACGCGCGCTCAAACACCCGTCATGGGTGATGGGCCGCAAGATTACCATTGATTCGGCCACACTGTTTAACAAAGGGCTGGAAATGATCGAGGCGCGCTGGCTCTTCGACGTCGAGATGGGCCGTGTGCAGGTGGTTGTCCACCCGCAAAGCGTCGTTCATTCGATGGTCGAATTCATTGATGGCTCGATCATCGCGCAACTCTCAAGACCGGACATGTGCCTGCCGATTCAACACGCGCTGACCTATCCGGAGCGTGTCGGCAGCGATCGCGTCCAAACGAACCTGGCAAAGCTCGGCAGCCTGACGTTTGAGGAGCCGGACCTTGATCGATTTCCCGCATTGGGCCTCGCACGGCGTGCGGGAGAGATGGGCGGCACCATGCCTGCCGTGCTGAACGCCGCCAATGAAGTCGCCGTCGAAGCCTTCTGCAATCAAAAGATCGGGTTCGAGCAAATAAGTGAGACCGTCGCAAGGGTAATGGACCACCACAACCTGGTGGATCATCCGACACTCAAGCAAATCATCGCCGCAGATGCCTGGGCGAGGGCTGAGGCGGTGGGGTAAACGCTTCCCTGGGTTGGACCCTATTTTTTCTGAAACCACCTTTGAACAGATCCGCTTACGAGATTGCCAGAAGCCCGATCGGTGGCTAGATTGCGAAATCGCCGGGGATCCGGCAATGAACCTAATGGCTAACATCTTAAGCGCGATTTACGTGGGCGTCGCCGTAGTATTGTTGTTCGGCGCCGCAGTTTTTGTACATGAATTCGGTCACTTTTGGGTCGCGCGTCGTCGCGGCATGAAGGTAGAAGGTTTCGCAATCGGCTTCGGACCAAAGATACTCGGCTGGACTCGTGATGGCATTGAGTACTCCTGGCGATGGATCCCGGCAGGAGGTTTTGTTAAGTTGCCGCAAATGATCACGTCGGAAGCGCTCGAGGGCGGGAACGATGCCTCAGCTGAGAAAATCCCGCCTGCGCCGCCGGTTTCAAAGATCCTTGTGGCTGCAGCCGGGCCGCTGATGAATGTGGTCTTCGGATTCGCCATCGCGACCTTGATCTACTTCGTCGGGCTGCCCGTGCCGGTAAATCCCTCGATCATCGGGCACGTTGACCCGGATTCTCAGGAAGCAAAACTTGGAATTCTTGAGGGCGACCGCATCGTCGAAGTGAATGGCAAAATGGTCAAATCTTGGGAGGACGTGAACATGGACACCGTCCTCGCGCGAACGAACGTGATTCCTGTCGTGATTGAGCGCGGCGGCGTAAGAACGCTGTACCAGCTCCGGGCCAAGGTCAACGATGTCATTGGATTGAAGATGCTCAATCTGGATCCGCGCGATCATCCGGTTGTGGCCAGAGTTGAACCCGGTACGCCTGCCGATACCGCGGGGTTGAAAGAAGGAGACAAATTCGTGAGTTTTGGTGGCGTTGCGATTGTGAGCCAGGAGCAGCTCATAGAATTGATAAAGAGGCGCGGCGGCGAGCCCACCGAGGTTCAGATTGAACGCGGCACCGACAAATTGGGCCTCTCTGTTACTCCGAAAATTGATCCCACGACAAAAAAGGGGCGTATCGGTGTGGCGCTGACGGGCAGTTCGACCATCGTTTACCAGTTGGAGAAGCCGGGACCGAAGCCGTGGGAGTCGATCGCCGACGTTTGGGACAGAACGATCAGCACCTTCGGTGCGTTGATTCATTCGAAAGAGACCGGCGTGGGCGCGAAAGACCTCGCCGGGCCCGTCGGTATCCTCACGATGCTAGCAGCCCAGGTCCATACCGACTACCGTCTTGCTTTAAAGTTCTTGGTGCTTCTGAACATTAATCTCGCTCTCATCAATCTTCTGCCCATTCCGGTTCTGGATGGCGGGCACATCTTAATGTCAATCATCGAAGGGATCCGTCGCCGTCCGTTGAGCGCGAAATTTCAAGAATATACAACAACCGCTTTTGCCGTTTTGCTGATTTCATTCATGCTCTACGTCACTTTCTTCGATATCAAGCGGTGGTCGCTTTTCAAAACCATGTTCAGACGCGACACGCAAATTGAGCTGCAGGAAAAGCCGAATGAGAATCAGCCGCCGACTTCCGAGCCCGCGAGGTGATTCCCATGCGCTACTGTGAATCGCCTTATTTCTACCGACGCCGTAAGACCCGCGAAGTGACCATTGGAGATCCGCGGAATGGCGGCGTCATTATTGGCGGTGACCATCCAGTTGTCGCGCAGTCCATGATCACCTGCGATACGATGGACACCGCCGCCAGCGTCCAACAGACGCTCGATCTCGTCGCCGTGGGCTGTCAGCTGGTGCGCATCACCGCCCCCACGGTCAAGGACGCCGCAAACCTGCAGAACATCGTTGCCGAACTTCGCAAGCGCGGCTGTCTCGTTCCCATCGTCGCCGACATTCATTTCAAACCGGAGGCCGCGATGGAAGCGGTGAAATGGGTCGAAGTCGTGCGGGTCAATCCCGGCAACTACGCCGACTCGAAGAAATTCGCGGTCAAGGAATACACCGACGAGCAGTACGCGTCAGAACTCAAGCGCATCGAGGACAAATTCACCCCGCTCGTGCTCGAATGCAAACGACTGAATCGCGCGGTGCGCATCGGCACGAACCACGGCTCGCTCTCCGACCGCATCATGAACCGCTACGGCGACACACCGCTCGGCATGGTCGAGAGCGCCCTCGAGTTCGCCCGCATCGCGCGCAAGCACAACTTTCACAATTTCAAGTTCTCGATGAAGTCGTCTAACCCCAAGGTGATGATCGAATGCTATCGTCTCCTCGTCGCGCGGTTGGAGCAGGAGGGATCGGACTGGAATTACCCGATTCATCTCGGCGTCACTGAAGCCGGCGAGGGCGAGGATGGCCGGATCAAAAGTGCGATCGGCATCGGTTCACTGTTATGCGACGGCCTGGGCGACACCATTCGCGTTTCGCTTACGGAAGATTCGCCACGCGAGATCGAGGTGTGCCGTGACCTGCTGGCGCAGATTCCCGTTCTCACAATGGGAGGGACGAGTTCCACCTCGTCCCGAAGCTCAGGGACGGCGTGGAAGGTGTCCCTCGCGGATGAATTTCCCTTCGACCCGTTTCATTTCGAGAAGCGCGAGACACCGGAGATTGAACTCAACGAACAAACGAAATGCGGTGGCGAACAGCTCATCCGCGTCGTCGTGACGCGCGCGACGTGGGACAAGGTCGCGCCAAAGATCCGACCGAAGGACGATGTAAAGCCGGAAGCCGTTTACGAAGACCTCAACGTTGCGGAGCTTGATCCGACGACGGATTTCGACATCAACTGCGACACGCAACTCGTCACCGTGAAGGACGGCGTGGATCTTCCGGCGATCACTGCGTTTCGATTGCTCTCGGCAAAATTGAAACGGCTTGGTCGAAAGAACCCAATCCTACTGAAGGACTGCATCAATTTTAATGACGTGCCCCTCACCCCGTCCCTCTCCCCATCGGATGGGGAGAGGGTGGCGAAGCCGAGTGAGGGATTTCCATTAGAACCCAGGATTGCTTTGCTGCGTGCTTCGGTCGTCATCGGTTCGCTGTTGGCGGATGGGATTGGCGACGCGATTCTGGTGCGCGGCGAATCCGGCGGTGGGCAATCGCTGCGGCTGGCTTACAACATTTTGCAGGCGGCCGGCTGCCGTTCGTTCAAGACGGATTACGTCGCATGCCCTTCGTGCGGGCGGACACTATTCAACCTGCAGACAGTGACGGCTCGCATTAAAGCTCGGACCGAGCATCTCAAAGGCGTGAAGGTTGCCATCATGGGTTGCATTGTGAACGGACCGGGAGAAATGGCCGACGCAGATTTTGGCTACGTGGGCGGCGCGCCCGGCAAGATCAATCTCTACGTCGGCAAAACGCCGATCAAATTCAACATCCCGGAAACCGAAGCTGTGGAACGGCTCGTGGATTTGATTCGCGAACACGGCAAGTGGGTGGAGCCGGAAGAGAAATGAGTCTCGTTGGTGAACTAAGAAGCCTGTTCAGCACGATGATGGGCCAAATGCCTCCAGGCTTTTCACTTCTGTGTCTCCAAAATAGGCCGACAGACTCGTTCCATCTCCAGAATAGCTGAATCTAGTTTCTTCTCAAGAGCGTCTTTTTCCTCGGCTCCCCACCAAATTACTGCCTCCCATTTTCTACATTGATCAACAACAGTCGGACTATTGCCAGATCTTTCTCGATCGTCGGTGGTAATAAGCATACGGGCGGCCACAATGATTTCGGACAGGATGCGATGAAGTTGGATGAATGGTTCGACCGCTTCGGCGCCGAACATCGCCTTCATCCGATACTGCTTTGTCATCAGATCGGCTATCGCTTTCCCATGCTCGTCGTAACGGGCAATTGTAACATAGTAGGAATCTTTCAGGCGCGATTCTACTTCGCTTTCGTGTTCTTCTTTCGGGCGATCCTTCGATTCACCTGAAAAAGACATTGGCGAGCGGATGGCCCGGACAATGTCGCGAATTTGGTAGAAACCGGATAATACGTCCTCAGCAAGTTCCGTTTTGCGCTTCCCTATTGTTTCCTCGCGCCACTTCTTTAAGCCGTGAGCGCCAATTTTAACGCCAATGATTGCAGTGATTGCCGTGACGACGCTCGGAAGCGTCTTGACTAGCTCGAGCCAAATGTTGGAATCATATGAGGAAGCCATATCAAATTCCCATCTAAGCTATTTCGCCGTCAAATTGCCCGCAAGCCCGTTCGAGAACTTCTCTAACTCGCTCGGCTGGATTCTTGAATCGAGAAGAAGAGTTGCTATGCAGTGAATGCTGTGCTTCGGCCCTTCGGAATGTTGCCGAGGTGAAAGATCAGAAATCCGTGGAGAAATTGCCGCAGTTCTTTCACTTGCGCTTCACTTAACTTCAGTCGCGACGCGGTTCGCAAATCGTTTTGCAGGAGAGTGGTCGTGATTCGTTTTACCCCGGCCGTGAGTTTGCTTTTTTCAAAATCCGGAGTCAGGCCGAGTTCGTTCAGCAGTTTGAGTTCAAAGGCTAGAATGGTCTGTGGTTGGGGCGGTTGTTTTGGGAGATGATCGAGCAGACCACGCATCAGTTCGTGAACGGCGAGCAACGGCGTCTCCGTTTCTGTCGCTTGCTCGATGAGCGCGGCGCAGTAGCTGGCTTGCTGGAGCAATGCGAGTTGTTCCCGCAATGCCTTGTGAGTCCCAAGCAAACTTACTTCACGCAGGGTATGTAATTCCGAGCGGCGGCTGCGCGAGAAGCTGAAGTCGGCCAGGAAAAAAAGGTCGAGTTTCCCGCGGAACGGCGAATTGGCGCGGCAGGCACCTTTGGCAACCGTGGCGATGCGGCCGAAGGCCGGCGTCAGCCAGTGAACGATCAGGCTGGTCTCGGTCAGCGGGCGCGTGCGGAGAATCAGTCCTTGCGTGCGTTGGGTCATGCGTGGTGCGTGGCGCTTGCAACACCAGACCAGGCGGGGCAGGGGAGCGTGCAGGGCATCACGATCTGCGTTTGGCGGGCGCGAACTCGGGAGCGATGGCGCCAAGGCTGACGATGAACTTGATGCCGTCGGCGACGGTCATGTCGAGCTTCGTCAGTTCCTTTTCCGGGACGAGCACGAGGAAGCCGCTGGTCGGGTTCGGTGTTGTGGGCACGAACACGCTGACAACCTTTTGCTTCGTTTTGGCCTGCACTTCCTGATGTTGTTCGCCGGTGACAAAGCCGACGGAAAACTGGCCGGGGCGCGGGAATTCGAGGAGCACGACCTGTTTGAATGACGAGCGGTTGCCCGGTGAAAAGGCCTCGTTGACCTGTTTTACCGTCCCATAGATTTTGTTCAACAAGGGGACCCGCAGAAGCGCGCGGTCGAGAAGCTCGATCAGTTTTCGGCCGAAGTAATAACGCGCCACGCTCCCGAGGAGAGTTATGAGCACCACGGCCAGCGCGATGGCGCTGAGACTCCAGTACCAGTGCATCGGACCCTCGCCGCCATTTTTGTGCGTCCATTCGTGCGGCAAAAAGAAAAGCAGGATGTCCGTGATATTCGACACCGTGCCGAACAACCAGACCAGGACCGCGACGGAAATGACCGCCGGCAGCACGATGGCAAGTCCGGTGAAAAAATTCCCACGGGAGCGCGAGAGAACGTTCCTTTTCTTCATCGTTGGACTCTAGGTTTGCCGCTTCGTTTGCTCAAGGGAAAGCCGCGGCGGGAATTGCCGGTTCGCGATTTCGGACCGCTTCGCCGCGCTTTGGCGACGGGAGCCGTCTTTGCCAGACGGGGCAGCGGAAACCGGCGCTTCAACTCGCGGAGCAGCCGCTCTTCCTCGAGTTTCATCGCGCGGCGGGCCGGCGGGGTTGAGTCGTCAAATCCGCGCAGGTGCAGCACTCCATGCACGAGGCACCGAACGAGCTCGGACGGCCAGCGCGTCCTGAACCCGCGCGCGTGCGCCACGGCATCGTCGAGGCAGATGAAAAGTTCACCGTGAAGGCGCGAATCGGATTCGTCCGCCGCGTTCTCGGAGTGATCGAACGTAATGACATCGGTGGAGCCTTCATGGCCGAGGAACTGTTGATTGATGCGCGACATTTCAGGGGCCGCGACAAGATGAATGCCAAGCTCGAATTCCCGGACGTCAAGGTCTTCGGTCAAAAGAGCGCGGGCGATGCTCTTTAACAGCACGATGTCAATGCGACGGACGCGTTGACGGTTGCGCAGGAGCAGCTCAGTCATTTCGCGGCGCTGCGGTGCTCTTCGTAGGCGTGAATGATCCGCTGGACAAGCGGATGCCGGACCACGTCGCGGCGCGTGAATTCGATCATCGCCACGCCCTCGACGCTCTTCAACGCGCGATGCGCTTCCACCAGCCCGGACTGTTTATGTGACGGCAGATCGATCTGGGTGATGTCGCCCGTGACGACCGCCTTCGAGCCGTGGCCCAGGCGCGTGAGGAACATGAACATCTGCTCGGTCGTGGAGTTCTGGGCCTCGTCGAGGATGATAAACGCCTGATTCAACGTGCGACCGCGCATGTAGGCAAGGGGCGCGACCTCAATCGTCGCCCGCTCCATGTGTTTCTGAATTTCCTCCGCGGGCAGCATGTCGTGGAGCGCGTCGTGCAAAGGACGCAGATAAGGGGCGATTTTTTCGTAGAGGTCGCCCGGAAGAAAGCCGAGCGCCTCGCCGGCCTCGACAGCGGGGCGCGTCAGGATAATGCGCGAAACCTTCTCTTCCTTGAGTGCCTGAACGGCCATCGCCATGGCGAGATAGGTCTTTCCGGTGCCGGCGGGGCCGATACCGAACGTCACGTCGTGCTGACGGATGGCTTCGACATACCTTTTTTGGCCGACAGTCTTCGGCGTGACCGGGGCCTTTTTGGCCGATGTTTGTATGCGCTCGTCAAACAGGCTTTTCAGAGTGGACGTCCCCTCGTGTTTCACGACGTTGAGAGCATAGGCGAATTCGCGGTTGCGCACCGGCGAGCCGGACCGGAGGGAACCCTCCAGCAGTTGAAACATCTGCCGTGCCCGCTCCACGGCTTCCGCAGGCCCTTCCAGTTTGATCCAGCCTTCGCGCGCGGTGGCTTTGACGTCGAGCTGATCCGCCAGCGCCTGGAGATTGCGCGGATCGTTATTGAAAAGCTGCTGGGCCTGGCGGGCGTTTTCGAAGTGAAGAATTTCAGAAGCCATTGCCGGCGCGGTTTATCGCTCGGGACCCGTGGACTCTGCGGTCAGGGCGGCGCGCAGACGCGCGGCGAGTTCCTTCAATGCCTGGGGCACAACCGTGGTGTCGGCGATCACCGGCATAAAGTTGGTGTCGCCGTTCCAGCGCGGCACGATGTGGATGTGAAGGTGCTCGATGATGCCGGCGCCGGCGACCTTGCCGAGGTTGACGCCGATGTTGAAACCGTCCGGTTTCATCACCTTGACCAGCGCCCCCTGGCAGCGGCGCGTAAGCAGCAGAAGATCGCGCAACTCGTCCTCGGTCAGGCCATCGAAATCAGGGGTCTGCTTGTAGGGCACGACCATCAAATGCCCTCCGGTGTAAGGATAGGTGTTCAAAAGCGCGTAGCACGTGCGATCTCGCGCTATGACGTGGTTTTCCACGTCGTCGCTGGATTGCGCGATGTGGGAGAACAACGAGGCATCCTGCGCCGCGGGTTTTGGCGCCAGAATATATTCGATCCGCCATGGGGCGTGCAGGGAGTCCATGCGATCAGGAAATAACCGGCGACGCGGCGTCGTGTTGCTTTGGAGGTCGGCGGCGGAATCCCGACGGCGTCTCACGCCCGTGCGACTCCCGTTTGGCCTTTGAGGACATAGGTCAGTGCCTTGACCGCCAGTTCCATGAATAAAAACGGTTTGGCGATCAGGTCGTTGCCGCCGCTCAGCGTCGAGCGGGCGCGGCTTTCGAAGTCAGTCAGTCCGGTGACGAACACCACGGGCGTGCGGGCGTGACCGGGC
>DATNDF010000220.1 GCA_035607015.1 Candidatus Angelobacter sp.
GGGCTTTCGAAGTCTTTGGCCGGATTCGCGACCAACTAGGCGCGTTCCATGTATTTGCCGGTGCGCGTGTCGATTTTTACCTTTTCTCCGGTCTTGATAAAAAGAGGAACCTGAATGGTGATGCCGGTTTCCAACACGACGGGTTTCTGCACGTTGTTTGCGGAATCACCGCGGATCCCCTCCGGCGCGTCCGTGACCGCCAGCGCCACACTGGCGGGCAGTTCGATCGACACGGCTTTGTCTTCCACGAAAGTCATGGTGATCGGCGCGTTTTCCACCAGATAGTTCCGCGCCTCACCGACCAGTTCCGGCGGTAACGTCACGGTTTCGAATGTCTCCGGATCGGAAAAAGCGAAATCTTCACCGTCCTTATAGCTGAACTCCATCTTGCGGGTCATCATCGGCACCACTTCCACCTTTTCCGTGGAACTGAATCGTACGTCAGACGATCGGCCGGACTTGATGCTGCGGATGGTCGCCTGCACAAAGGCGCGCAGGTTCCCCGGGGTGCGGTGCTGTGTGTCGAGGACGACGGCCACGTCGCCGTTGTACAGAATCGCCATCCCTCGGCGAAGGTCGTTTGCTGCTGGCATAAGATCCAAATTGTTTACGTTGCGCTCTGCTTCAGACAGGAAAGCAGCGGACTGGGGAAGTTAGCGAAGATGAATTTGAAAGCAAGTCTCGATTTCACTTCGCGCGCATTTTGAAATTAATGTGCCAAAATCAATCTTCTAATTTCGCTCAGACGCGCTTTTGCTTCTGGTTTCGCAAGGCGCGGAAACTTCCCGCCGGGCATGATGTAGTCATTGTTACGCGTCAACATCAGCCTGTCTCCCAAGGTTTCCATCGCCGTGATGCCGCGTTCGCCGGCGAGGATTGTCAACTTTCTGACTTGCAACAATAGTTCCGCTGGAGCCGGAATCGGGCCGAACCGGTCGCGCAGCTCTTTTTCCAAACTCTCCACCGAGGATTTATCGTTGGCCTGGGCGAGTTTGCGGTACATCTCAATCCGGTGCCGCGGTTCGAGGATATATCTGTGAGGCAGCGAGGCCGGAACATGGATCGGTTTCCGGGGCGTCCGTTCGGTGTAAGGCGACGTTGCCGCGTGTGGCTCGTCCGGCCCACGAATGTCCGATTCCAGAAAATCAAACCGCACCTCCACCTCTAACCGCCGTTTTGGTTTCTCGCCCTTCAAAACGGCGACGCTCTGCTTGAGCAACTGGCAGTAAAGCTCAAAGCCCACCGCCGTGATGTGGCCGCTTTGCTCGGCGCCAAGCAGGTTGCCCGCCCCGCGAATTTCGAGGTCGCGCATGGCGATTTTAAACCCGCTGCCAAGCGTTGAGTACTGCTTGATGGCGCTGATGCGTTTTCGGGCGTCGGCCAACAATCCAGCATGACGCGGAAGGAGCAGATAAGCGTAAGCCTGGTTCTTGTAGCGGCCGACGCGGCCGCGCAATTGGTAGAGGTCGCTCAAACCAAAACGGTCGGCGCGATCTATAATGATCGTGTTTGCGTTCGGAATATCGAGCCCACTCTCGATGATGGTCGTGGAAAGCAGCACGTCGGCTTCGCCATTTACAAACCGGGTCATCACCTCCTCGAGATCCTCGGATTGCATCTGGCCATGGCCGACAACGACCCGTGCGCGTGGCACAAGGGCGCGCAGCTTCCGGGCCGTCGCATCTATCGTCATGACGCGGTTGTGCAGGAAAAAGACCTGGCCGCCACGGTTCAATTCGCGTTGGATGGCATCGCGGATGACCCGCTCGTCATATTGAATGACCAGGGTCTCGACCGGAAGTCGGTCTTGGGGCGGCGTTTCGATGGTGCTCATGTCGCGCGCCCCAGTAAGCGCCAGGTACAGCGTGCGCGGAATCGGTGTCGCACTCAACGTCAGCACGTCCACGAGTTTGCGCAAGAGCTTGAACTTTTCCTTTTGCATCACTCCAAAGCGCTGCTCTTCATCGATGACGACCAGCCCAAGCTCCTTGAAATGGACATCCTCCTGTACCAGCCGGTGCGTGCCGATGATGATGTCCACTGCGCCCGCCACCAGATCTTTAATCACGCTCTGTTGCTGACGCGGCTTGCGAAAGCGCGAGAGCAATTCAATGCGCACCGGGTAGTCCGCCATCCTATCACGAAACGTATTGAAATGCTGCTGCGCGAGCACGGTCGTGGGCACGAGCACGGCGACCTGCCGTCCATCCATGACTGCCTTGAAAGCGGCGCGGATCGCCACCTCGGTCTTGCCGAACCCGACGTCACCACAGATCAGGCGATCCATGGGCTTGGGCTTTTCCATGTCAGCCTTGGTTTCTGAGATGGCACGCATCTGGTCGGGCGTTTCCTCGAAGATGAACGCCCCTTCAAATTCGCGCTGCCACGGGGCGTCGGGTTTGAACGCGTGACCGGCCTGCGATTCGCGCGCCGCCTGTATGGCGAGCAGTTCGCCAGCGAGATCCCGTACCGCCTTCTCCGCCTGCTCTTTCGTTCTCGCCCAGCGTGTGCCTCCCAGTAGGTTGAGCGGCGGACGCGCCTTCCCCGCGCCAACGTATTTGCTGATCAAATGAGATTCCGTTACCGGCACGTACAAGCGGGGTGGAGGTTGATTCGGTTCAGACGACGCGTATTCGATCACCAGGCATTCCTGGTCCGCGTCGCTGGCAGAGTGCGAATTCTCCTTTTGGTTCCAGGTGCCCTTCCGACCCGCGCCGGGTGGCAGCGCCTTCAGCCCGAGGTAGCGTCCAATGCCGTGCTGAACATGGACGACGTAATCGCCTTCTTCGAGTTCGGTGAAGTCGATGTCCAGTGCCGACCGCATCGCGGCGGCGTGCGGTGATTTTAGGCGGCGCGGTCGTTGAACCTTGTAACGCCCGAAGATCTCGGCGTCTGTGACCACGACCAGTTTCCCTTCGTCAAAGAGAAAGCCGCGGCAAAGGGCGCCAATGCTAAGGATCGGAGCCGTTTCCGGCACATCCGCGTGCGCCTCGGCAATGGACGGACTGGAAGTCCCGACAAGATTGCCAAATCCGGACTCAGCCCAAATCTCACGGAATCGCTCCCGTTCTCCTTCGTTGTTGCAGAAAACGTGGACAACGTACCCCTGGCGCAGCCACCGGTGCAGCTGGGTCAGGAAACCCAAACGTTGCGCTTCGGCGATTTGCGGTTCCGGCAAGTGCGCGCCGAGAGGACGGAACGCGTCCAGCGAAGAAAGTGGAAGCGGCATCGTCTGGAGGCCGGCAGATGATAATGGTCGTGGTTTGGCAGTGTCACTTTCGCTCGTCTCCAGCACTGTCATTCCCCGGGCGGCCAACTCTCCTTGAAAATCTTTCCACTGGATAAAGAAAGGATCGTTCCCGGTCATTTGTTGCGCGGATTGGCCGGCGTGTTGGTCGAGGTCTTCGGGTTCGCAAAGCAAAACGATGGTTTCTTGTGGCAGGTAATCCAGCAACGTTGATAGTTCAGGACTGGCGGTTGGTGAGTGTGTCTCCGAATTCCGGCCCGGTGCTTCTGACTTTTGAACCCTCCGCTTGAGCAATCCCAGCTCACCTGCGGGGGGCAGTGTCACGATGTTCGTGTTCTCGCGCGAAATCTGTGTGAACGGATCGAAAAAGCGCAGCGATTCCACCTCGTCTCCAAAGAATTCCAGTCGCACAGGCCACGGACTTGCGGGCGACCAGACATCAAGAATTCCACCTCGCAACGCGGTCTCGCCTTTCTGCGTGACTTGCGCCTCGGTTTCGTAGCCTTGCATCTCGAGCCATTTTATGAGGCCAGTGGGGTCGAACCGGTCGCCATGAGTGAGTATTTTCGTGCGATTCTTGAGCTCGTTCACCGGGAATGTTCGCTGCAATACTGCCGTGACGCTCGCCACCACGAGTGGCGCCTGTTTCCCGCCGGGTGTTTGATTCCGCGTCAGCGCGACGAGTGTCTCCAGCCGTTCGCTGACGACGTCAACATGCGGCAGCTTTGCGTCGTGGGCCAGGATTTCCCAGGCGGGGAAAAAGAACGCAGTCCCGACCAGAGATTGTGAATCCTGGACCACGCCCGATTCGCCGGCCCGCAACCAGGTTGTTATGTCCTGCTGAAAGCTTTCCTGCGATTTAAGTTCGGGCGTGACAACAGCGATGGGGCGTTTCGGGAAGACGTGGCGCAGTAGCGCCGCCAGAAACGGCTGGGCGGACCGGCTGACTCCGGTACAAGACAATGCGCCGCCTTCCTCCACACGCCGCAGCAGGGATTGCGCAGCGGGAGTTTGCACGACAGCGGCAAAGAGATCATTTGTCGCCGTCCCTGGCCGCACTTTTGCCAAACGCGCCCAAACTCGCAGCCCTTCGTGGCATCGTCAAGTTCGCGGCCATCCGGAAAATCTGTGTTTCATCCGCGTTCCTTCCGTGGCTTAATTCCCGTGCCATGCATAATCCAATCATCGTTGCGCTGGATGTTCCTGACTCCGCGGCAGCGTTGAAGCTCGTCGAACAACTGGCTCCGGTCGTCGGCGCGTTCAAGGTGGGAAAGGAGCTGTTCGTTTCTGCTGGACCGGGGGTAATTCGTGACATCCGTGCTGCGGGCGCGTCAGTCTTTCTGGACCTCAAATTCCATGACATTCCGAACACGGTTGCCCGGACCGTCGAGGCGGCCGTGCGACTCGACGTGCAAATGCTGACGGTACATGCCAGTGGTGGCGGTGAAATGCTGCGCGCGGCTGAAAGCGCGGCTCAAGCCACGGCGGCAAAACTCGGTCGCACACCCCCTCTTGTACTGGGCGTCACTGTGCTGACCAGCCTGGACGCCAACCAACTCTCAGAAATCGGGATCGAACCGAACGTCGGACACCAGGTGGAGCGGTTGGCGTTACTGGCTGTCAGTTCCGGTTTGCGCGGCCTCGTTTGTTCCCCGCTCGAAATTGCCGGCCTGCGACAAATCGTTCCTGCAGATACAAAACTGGTGGTCCCCGGCATTCGCCCCGCCGGCTCGGCCAAGGACGATCAAAGGCGGGTCCTGTCGCCCAGAGAAGCCCTGGATGCCGGCGCGGACTGGCTCGTGATCGGTCGGCCGATTTGCACCTCTCGGAACCCGCGTGCCGCAGCGGAAAAAATCGTGGAGTCTCTGGAGGATTCTTGATCGGGAAATCCGTCTGCCAATCCTGTTCGACGGGAGCGCTACTCGGCGAGGACCGACTGCACTAAATCAATCAATGTTTTTGGTGTGAACGGCTTTCGCAAAAACCGGTCGGGCCGGGCGGGATAAAACGTGACCGTTTCCTCCTGCACGTTGCCGCTGTAAAGGATGGTCTTCAAAGAAGGGCAAATCTTTTTGCAGCGCTGGATCAATTCGCGGCCGGTCATTAGCGGCATCTGAAAATCAGTCAACAACAGAGTTGGTTTGGGATCCGCCTCGCTTAACGTCTTGAGCGCAATGGTGGGATCTTCGAAGAAGATGGATTCGAACCCTCCCATTTTCAGGATGGCCTGCACGACATCACCCACCATGGGTTCGTCATCCACTACGTAAACTAGCTTGGTAGTTTTGACGGTTACCGGGGGCGTTTCTGTTTTCGTCGAACTCATCCCGTCGCATACGATTGTTGTATTTAATCCGCTGGACGTCAACTCATTCCTAGATGGGCCACGGTCGTGTCCAATTCAGGGTCCACATTGGGGTTGTACGCGTGGACGCAATCGTCTGGCAATGATGAGCTGGTGTTCCTCGATAGTGATGGCACCCTTTGGCCGGAAGCGAACTTCAGGCCAGAGACGCTTGGGAATGAGAGGCCAGGGAAGCCAGTTCATCGAAAGGCAGAAGTTGTGAAGTTTCGCAGATGGACATTGCTGCTGACCGTGCCCGCCTTGAGGCAGGCAAGAAGTTGCTCCGCCTGAGTCTCGATGATGACGCGGTCTCGAATCCCATCCAATGCGGTTTCCTTTGTGGCACGGCGCCAGCGATCCTTGGTTGAACCAGTCTTCGTCTCGACAATCGCATCGAGAGCGTTTTGCCAGGTCCGGGTGGAGACGCCGGAACCAGTGCCGGCCAGATATGCCCTTGCGATTTGAAGGTTCAGTTGAGGCTGGCGGACAGATTCGTTTCGCGCATTAAGGAGCGGCGCGGTCGTGGGTGCCGAGGCTCTCCTGTTTGCTCGTCTCGGAATCGTGGACGTAGAACGCCCCACCCATTGTTCGCCGGTAGAGTCGGAATCAGTTTTTCATTGCTCGAATTCTCTAGTTCGAGCCAGCCGAACGAAGTCCAGTGACGGGTGTATCAGCTACACCAAGCGCATAGCCAATTGCGTTTCAGCAGATCGTGCCTGAGCACTTCGAGACTTTTGTCGGGTTGTTCCGAGTCAAAAAGTTGCTGGCACTTGGGTCTGTGAATTTGTAACTCCTTTTCCAAACGGGGATTGGAGTTGGAGGCGGAGGTCGGAATCGAACCGACGAATGCAGCTTTTGCAGAGCCGTGCCTTACCACTTGGCTACTCCGCCCATCGACGGGCGCATCATAATTCAGTTCGGACACACAGCAAGCGCAAGTTTCACGCCTGCTCTCTCCAGCCTAGCCTGTGCCGCTTCGTCCACAGTTCTTTCGGATTGAATATCCCTGTCGGTGTGATGATACCCGTAATGAGTTCGGGGGGCGTGACGTCGAAACCGGGGTTGCGCGCGTTGCTCGACGGATTCGCCACGCGGATAAACACTCGTCGGCCATCGCGAGTCCCGCGCTTCCCGTTCGGGGTTTGCAGGGTGCCCCATGCGCCGAGGACCTCGGTTTGATCGCGCTCTTCAATCGGAATGTCGTGACCTGACGATAAGCGCCAGTCGATAGTTGAGAGCGGAATCGTGACATAGAATGGGACGTTGTGCCGTGCGGCCAGGATCGCCTTCGTGTAAGTCCCGATTTTGTTCGCCACTTCGCCGGTGTGTCCCAGCGTGCGGTCACTTCCCACAATGACCAAATCGATTTCTCCGCGCTGCATCAGATGACCGGCGGCATTGTCGGCGATGATCTCGTGAGAAATACCCTGCTGCGAGAGCTCCCAGGCCGTCAGCGTCGCGCCTTGCGAACGCGGCCGGGTTTCGTCGCAGAAGACGTGAATTTTTTTGTGCTCCGCCTGCGCGGCATAAATCGGGGCCGTGGCAGTGCCGACGTCCACGAACGCGAGCCAGCCGGCATTGCAATGCGTCAGAACTCTCATTCCATCCCGGATCAACGGCGCGCCGTGCCGGCCGATCGCCTCGCAATGCTTCACGTCGGCGTTGGCGAATTCCTCGGCCGCAGCCAGCGCCAGCGCCTGTTGTTCCTCGACGGTTTTGCCCGCGCTCATCGCGTGGAGGACTTCGTTCATGGCGTTCACCGGGTCAACGGCCGTCGGACGCGCGGCTTCAAGAGTCCGATAAACTCCGTCAATGTGACGGGAAAAACCCGCGATTGCCTTACCGCGAAACGCACGCGCACCCTGAGCCAGACCATACGCCGCCGTTGCGCCGATCGCCCCCGCGCCGCGCACGACCATGTCTCTGATGGCCCGGGCTGTTTCCCTGAAGTCTCGCGTCGATACGACTTCGAATTTATGAGGAAGCAGTCGCTGTTCGATGAGCAGCACCGCGTTATCCTGCGAATCGAATGTGACTGTTCGATAGTGCCGGGTGCGTCGGCCGACAGTTACGTTCATGAAGTGCGAGTACCCATTCAGCCGTATGGCACAACGGCAAAATTCAGTGGATCTTGATTTCCATCGCCCTGATGCGGGCGCGGATCTTTTTGTAGAGCGGGTGTTTGCGGAGCTCGGCGAGGTCGGGGTCTTTCGCCAGCCACTTGAAATCGCGGTAACCCAGGTCCAGCGCACGGTTCAGCGCCTCCGTCGCTGGTTCAAACTGTTCGATCAACGAATAGCTGCAGGCCAGGTTGTAGTGAACCAGCGCATCAGCGGGCCGGAGCCGGGAAAGCCGCTCGTCCACCTTCAAACCCTCCTTGATCCGGCCTCGCCGCGTGTAGTTGTCGCCAAGAATTTGCAGCGCGTCGACATAGCCAGGGTCGCGGCGGACCACGCCTTCCAGAAACCCGATCTCGATGTCGAGATCACGTTCCTGGTCACGGCTCAATTTCTTTCTGCTTTTGGGCGCCATAAAACCGCGGGGATAATTGCACAGCGCCGATTCAAGTCAAGCAGGTGACCACGGACACAGATGAGTCATCTCCGGCAGCTCCACGGCGAACACCCATTTTTGAGTTGAGGCGGACGACGGCAGTGGAAGCTGAAATATTTTTAGAGCATGATTTGCCGCAAGGATCAGCGTCCGCAGCCTGCCGAATTCCCGAATCCGACCTTCATACCAGGGAATGCAGTTTTTGTCCGAATAATCCTTCGGGCAATTGACCCGCGAAGTGAGAGGCTAGGGACAGATTTTTGCTGATTGGAATCTGGGGATCGAATTAAACCAGGACCATCATTCGCATGGAATTGTGCGCCAAAACTGCCGCCGTTGAAGACGTTTCACCCTGGCGTGATTCGTACCGTCTGGAGATGAGTTGCCAGATCGTTCACGACTCGATTCATTACCGCCCGGGCTGGACGCAGGAGGATGTCCTCCTGGCCGGCGGCGCCAAGGTTGGTTACGGCTCGATTGCCGTTGCTGGTCCGTGGAAGGGAACGCCAACGGTGTACGAGTTTTACGTCGTGCCACAGCACCGCTCCCGAGTGTTCGAATTGTTTTCCGTGCTGCTCTCCGCCAGCGGCGCGATCGCCATTGAAACGCAAAGCAACGACGCGTCGCTGACGGTCATGCTGCACACGTTCGCTCCCCGCGCGTCGAGCGAAAGCGTCCTGTTTCACGACAAACTGACCTCGTCATACTCGCCGGCGGGGGCCAAGGTCCGGCGTGCCACTCTGGAGGACGCCGCACAGGTCGTCTCGCGCGACCTGGATTCCGATGCGCATTGGATCGTTGAAGTGGAGGGTGAGATTGCCGGGACAGGAGACATCCTTTTTCACTACAACCGTCCTTATGGCGACATCTACATGACAATCACTGAACCTTTTCGCAGACGCGGTTTCGGATCTTACCTGGTCCAGGAGTTGAAACGAATCTGCTACGAGGGTGGGAATGTTCCGGCCGCCCGCTGCAATACGCAGAATATCGCGAGTCGCAAAACCCTTCAGAAGGCCGGCTTTGTTCCCTGCGGACACATTCTGGCCGGTTTGGTTTCAACCTGAGTCTCCCGTTGACGTCGTCATCAGGGCGCCGTTAACCTCACGACACCATGCAAAGAATTCTCGCGGCTTCAGCCGTCTTTTCGCTCGTGTCCCTGTCGTCGGCTCTGGCCGCGGACTCAACGAAGCCGATGCGCGCGCTGTTGATCACCGGCGGCTGTTGTCACAATTACTCGTTGCAAGCCCGGCAATTGACGAACAGCGTGGCCAAGCTCGCCAAGGTGGAGTGGACGATCGTGAACGAAGGCGGCGACGGTACGAAGGCGCAAATTTCACTTTACGATCATCCGGATTGGGCAAAGGGCTTCGACGTGGTGGTGCACAACGAGTGTTTTGCCGACACGGCCGACCACGACTACATCCGCAAGATCACGGCTGCGCACAAGGCCGGGGTGCCGGCGGTGGTGATCCATTGCGCGATGCACACCTACCGCGCGACGGATGTGGATGACTGGCGGGAGCTTCTTGGCGTGACCAGCCGACGGCACGATCATCAGAGCAAATATCCCGTGAAAGCCGTTATGCCTGACCATCCAATTCTGAAAGGCTTTTCGGACAATTGGGTCACGCCGATGGATGAGCTATACGTCATCGAGAAACTCTGGCCGAACGCGACAGCCCTCGCGACTTCAGTGAGCGAGCAGGACGGAAAGACGTATCCCGTGATCTGGATCAATGAGTATGAAGGCAAAACACGCGTGTTCGGGACAACCTTCGGGCATTCTGATGATACCTGGCTTGATCCCGTGTTCCTGACTTACGTTTCGCACGGTGTTTTGTGGGCGGCGGGACGCTTGGACAAATGATCCCAACTCCCTGACCCCGCACGCGCTGACTATCGGGAAGCGCGGTTTTGCAAATCGGACGCCCTCACGTTCACTTTTCCCACATTCGTGGTCACCAATGGTTCGGAGACGCCTTCGACATGTGTGAATTTGAAACTGTCGAAATTCAACTGTTTCACTCCATCCGCGAGCACGACCGGACGATAATCATTTTTCGCAAGGCTGAGGCGTACGTCCTCGAGTGTGAGGGTTCCCAAGTTGCGGGCGTAAATTCCCCACGACGGAAGTGGACGGGCGTCAGCACCCGGGCTTTTCACCAGCTGCTGCGACTCTTCAGCCGTTCCGCCACCGGTGAATTCGACGTTTATGTCGCGGAACACCACGTTGGTGATGGGCACGTCGGCCCAGCTTTCCACAGACAGCGCCGAACGATAGACGCCGGTTGCATTCAAGCCGCTGACCGTCACGCGCCCGGCCGTGTTGCCGCGTTTCATCGTGAGGTTCACCGGCGAGGCAACATCTCGCATCGTGACACGCGAGATGAGCACATTGTCGAGCGGCCCCTGCGTTTTGTCCCAGCCGCCGGGTTGAAGGTTGATCCCGGAAAGCATGTTGGTGCGGCGTCGCGCGCCGGAGGTGCGGTGGGGCTGCTGCCCGGGGCCGTAGAAAAGACAATTATTCACGAGCAGCCGCGTTGCCGGACCGATAAGGCGGATACCGTTGCAGGATGAGTTGATGATGCAGTCGGAAATCACAACATTGTCCCAGTAGCGGCCGGCGATGGAGTCGTCGCCGGTGTAAAGCCGGCAACCGATGATGTTCACGTTCTTGCACCAGTGGTCGGGCGCTCCCCGGAAATGCACGCCATCCCAGCCACCAACAATCGTCACGTTGCGAACGTCCACGTCGTCGCTGGCCTGGAAGAAAATCGCGTAATTCGCGGCATCCACGATGGTCACGTCGCGGAGCGTGAACCGGCGGCAGTTCACAAATGCAATGGTGTGCGGGCCGCGCATGTGTTCCTCGCCGGTCGAATCAAACACTTTGTTGCCATCGATTACTCCCGGTCCGGCGATGGCGACATCCTCAACATTTTCGCCGACAATCAGAGCGCGATGCCACTTGCCCCATTTCGCCTCCGGCATGAATGCCGGCACTTCCGGCTGGCGATATTCGGCGAGGTTGGTTGTGCCGATGAGCCGCGCTCCGGCTTCAAGCCACAGGACGACATGGCTGCGCAGATGAATCGACCCTGACAGGTAACTACCCGGCGGAAACAAGACTTGTCCACCGCCTGCCACGTCAGCGTCGTCGAGGGCCTTTTGAATCGCAGCGGTGTCAAGCGTGGTTCCGTCACCGATTGCGCCGTGGTTGCGGACATTGAATGTGCGGCCTCCATTGCGCGCCTCGGACAGGGCCGGGGCGTCGGCGGTCGCAGCGATGGTGATAAAAAGGAGGCCGGAAAGAAGCAACGCCTTTTGCATGTCCGACTTTATCCCGGTCGGATGCGAATTCGCAACGCGATACGAAAGGGCGGGAGGAGACCGCCGATCAGGTGATATGCGCGCCCTGCGTCTCGACATAAACCGCATAAATCGACTGGCTCGCGGCCATGAAAAGGTGATTGCGCTTCTCGCCGCCAAAGCAGAGGTTCGCGCAGATCTCGGGAAGCAGAATCATGCCGATGCGCTGGCCGTCTGGCGTGAAAACATGCGCGCCATCGTAACCGTCACCCACCCAGCCCGCGGCTGACCACACGTTGCCGTCCACGTCGCAGCGAATGCCATCCGAGCTGCCCTTGCCGCCGACCTGGCGTGAACCTCTTTCGGTTTCCACTTTTTGCATCGGCATCGCCATGTCCACGAAGCGGCGCCGGTTTTTCAACTTCCGCCCGTCCGTGATGTCCCAGACCTGAATGTCCCGCGCCTTGCCTGTGTCGGCGACGTAGAGCCGTTTATAGTCCGGCGAAAAGCAAATGCCATTCGGCTTCTCGAGTTCGTCGCTGACCATGTCCATCTTTCCATTCTTGGGATCAATGCGGTAAACCGCCTCTTTGATTTCCAGCGCACCCTTGTGACCCTCGTAATTCACCATGCTGCCGTAACCGGGATCGGTGAACCAGACGCCGCCATCGGGATGCACCACGATATCGTTCGGCGCGTTCAATGGTTTGTCCTTCCACTTCTCGGCGAGCACGGTGATCGAGCCATTATGTTCGTAGCGGACCACGCGGCGGTTGCCGTGTTCGCACGAAAGCTGGCGGCCTTCAAAGTCGAACGTGTTGCCATTGCTGTTGCCGCTTGGATTGCGAAACACGCTGACGTGGCCGTCCTCGTCCAGCCAGCGCATCTGGCGGTTGTTCGGGATGTCGCTCCATACGAGGTAGCGCCCGGCTCCATTCCAGGCGCAACCCTCCGCCCAGAGCGCGCCGGTCCAGAGCTTTTGAATCGGCGCGTTGCCGATCTTGTATTGAGCAAAACGCTCATCGAGCACGATGACGTCGGGGTCGGGATAACGCACTGGATTGTTGCCGGTCCAATCGCGATCGGCGGCGGCGGATTTCGACGCGAGGATGGTGCCGGCCGCCGCCATTGCGGCCGAGGCCAGAAACCTCCGCCGATCAAGCGCGGCATCGGCAATTGGAAACGGTTCAAGTGAATCGGAAGAGCGGGGAATGTTCTTCATGGCTGGCGGGCTTTGAGTTCGGGGAGAGCTTGCCGCGTCCCTCGAAGGGCGGCAAGGAAAAGGTTGAACGCAGTCCGTGTTTTCGAGCGCTCAGTCGAGTCGCAGATTCCTACGCCGGTCCCCGTTGAATTCAACTTCGGTTGTCCGGAGCCCGCGGCGCGTTTGCGAACCTTGCCTTCGCGCTACCAGATTTTCGCCCTCAGCTCCGCGGGGCGGTACATCGGGTCGCCCGGTTTGATGTCAAACGCCTTGTAAAACTCCTCCATGTTCACGTGGGGGCCGATGGCGCGGAACTGGCCGGGCGAATGCGGATCAACCGTAAGCCGGCGCTTCAATTCATCCTCCCTCCAGTTCGTGCGCCAGATCTGGGCGAGCGACAGAAAGAAGCGTTGTTCAGGGGTGAATCCGTCGATGGCCTTCCGTTTCGAGGGATCTTTTGCAAGCGCGCGCTGGAGCGCTTCGTAAGCGATGCTGGTGCCGCCGAGGTCCGCGATGTTTTCTCCCAGTGTCAGCTTGCCGTTGACGTGGAATCCCGGCAACGCCTCGTAGGAATTGTATTGGTCCACGACCTTTTGCGCCCGCGCCTCGAATTTCCTGCCGTCCTCTGCGGACCACCATTCGTTGAGATTGCCGTCCGCATCGTATTTCCGCCCTTCGTCGTCATAACCGTGTGTGATCTCGTGGCCGATGACGACACCGATGGCGCCGTAGTTTACCGCGTCGTCCATTTGCGCGTCGAAAAATGGAGGCTGCAGGATTCCGGCCGGGAACACGATTTCATTTTGCGACGGGTTGAAATAGGCATTGACCGTTTGCGGGGTCATCTCCCACTCGCTCCGGTCAACGGGTTTGCCAACGCGCGCGAACTGCCGCCGCGACTCAAACTGGCTGGCGCGTTGGACATTGCCCCAATAATCATCCCTCACAATTTTTACGGACGAATAATCGCGGAACTTGTCAGGATAACCGATCTTTTGGGTGAAGCGGTCGAATTTCGCGAGCGCCTTTGCGCGGGTGCCGTCCGTCATCCAGTCGATCTTTTTCAGTCGGTCCCGGAAAACCGACTTCAGGTTTGCGATCAGCTCGTTCATGCGCGCGCGGGCGGCAGGCGGAAAATATTTCTCGACGTAAAGGCGGCCGAGCGCCTCGCCAATCGAGCCGTCAATGACGTGCGCGGCGCGCTGCCAACGGGGCTCCGGCTGCTGTGTGCCGCTCAGGACTCCTTGATAGAACGCAAAGTTTTCGCTTTCGGCCGCGTGATGCAGGTAGGGCGCCGCGCTCCGCAGCAGATGCCAGCGCAGATAAACCTGCCAGTCCGCCAGCGGACGTTCGATGACGAGTTTCTCCTCTGCCTTGAGAAATTCGGGCTGGCCGACGACGAGGTAATTGATTTTGTCGAGTTTGTCCGCGCGCAGATACGTTTTCCAGGGAAGCGCCGGGGTGAGCCGTTCCAGTTCGCCGACCGAGAACTTGTGATAGTTGGCAACCGGGTCGCGCATTTCGACCCGTGTCTTGCTCGCTTGCGCGAGCGAGGTTTCGATGTCGAGGACGGTGACCGCGTGTCTGGCGGCATCGGCCTCCGGTTCACCGAGCATTTTGAGCATGGTCGTGATGTGCGCGCGATAGGCGTCACGCTGTCTGGTGAAAGTGTCCTTGAGATAATAGTCGCGGTCCGGCAGACCGAGGCCGCCTTGCGCCAGACGCAGCGCGTAAATCGAGCTGTCCTTCGGGTCCGCCTCCACCTGCGGGCTGAAGAAACCGCCAATGCCCCGTTGATGAAAGTCCGCGAGCAGCCGGAAAACACTGTCCGTCGAGCGGAGCCGCGCGATGCGTTTCAAGTCGCGGGCCAGCGGCTTGAAGCGGAGTTGTTCGAGGAGGTTTGTGTCCAGCGCCGAGGCAAACAGATCGCCCACCTCGCGGGCCGGACTCTTCGGCGCCGCCGACGTATCCCCGGCGCAGGATTCAAGCACCGAGTGGATCAACTGCCAGTTGCGCTCCTGCAATTCATTGAACGCACCCCAGCGCGATTTGTCGGCCGGCACCGGATTGTTCTTCAACCAATCGCCGTCCGCGAAGCGATAGAAATCCACCGCGGGTGGCACGGAGCGGTCCATGTATGCGACGGAGAAGCCGGGCGTTTGGAAAGCTTCACCCCCGCGTAACGAGGTGAATGAAAGCAACACCACCACGGCGGAGGCCCGGAAAATGGAATGTGTAAGGCGGCTGATCATAGGATTCAAAATGTGGGAGAAGTGAACCCTAAGTCCTCCGAAGGCGCAAGTCTGCGGCGAATTGAAGCAACGGATTAAGGAGAGAACCGTCCGGACAAAGGCACCACGGCGGCGCGCGGAATCAAACAGCCATTGTCGTCAGGCACAATCGGGCCTGAGTCGCTGCGGACGGGGGAATTTCACCCTGCATTGCTGGAAGCGATGTCGCCGGCCGCTTCGTGTCCGACCCGCCGTTTCTGTCCTCGTTAAGCTGGTTGAAATCTTCCAACGTGGAACGAACCAGCCCGAAACGCCAGGCGTAGTCTTCGACCGCGGCTTCACGGGCAGGCCGCCGATGAACGCAGGTCGGTTTGGTTTCAGTCTTCTTCATAATCGGTTCCGACGTGACGAGCGCGGGCGATGATCTGTCCGCTGCGATTCATCCGATACTCGTCGTCATTGCCCCTAACGAATACTATGTAGCAGGTTTTTCGACAATACCCCGTTAGTGGTATAGCCCTCGCCGGAACATAGCACGGCATTGCAAACACGCAGAGGCGACACAATTGCCAATCCGCCCAGCAGCCCACTTTGGCGTTGCCTGGCCGCAAACCCTTGCTAGTGTTTTCGCACATTTTTTCCATATCGACATTTTTATCACGAACAGGCGTGGACTCCTGGATTCGCAACAGAAAGCACGTTCAACAGAAAGAGACAGCGCATGAGCAAGCACACCAACAACAGGTATCCCAGACTTCACAACGCGATGTGGCCGGGCCTCGTCGGCAAGGGCAGCCCCGGCGCCGAACCGTGCATCGACCTCGACACCATGTTGGACCTGACCGCCCGGGCTGAAGTGGACGGCATCAAGTTCGACGGCGTGGATCTGTTTCTGTACGACCCGCACATCAACATTGACATCAGCGACGATGGCATCAAGGCGATCGCAGACAAAATTCAATCGAGGGGATTTGTGGTCGGCTCGGTGGTCGCGCCTGTGTGGTTTGACGGTTCGGCAATGGGTGACGAAACCAAGCGAGCCAACTTCGTCGCTTCTGTCCGAAAAGCCTGTCGTATTGCGAAGAAGCTGCGCGAACTCGGCGCACGGCCCTATGGCATCGTGCGCATCGACTCCGCTACCGGTGTCACCGACTGGGACAAGGATCCGGTCAACAACTCAAAGCTTATAGCCAAAACATTTCGTGAAGCGGCCACCGTTGCCGAGGGTTTCGGTGAACGGCTCGCGGCGGAAGGCGAAATCTGTTGGGGCGGGATGCACAGTTGGAAGGAAATGGTGCGGCTGCTCGAGTTGGTTGACCGTCCGCAGACGGTCGGATTCCAGGCTGACATGGCGCACACGCTTCTCTACACGCTCGGCTACAATGCCGAAAAAGACGCCGTCCTGCCGCCGGGCTATGATTGGAAAAATAAGAAGACCCTCGACAAGGCGTTGGCGAAACTGACCGCGGCGTTGCGGCCGTGGACAATTGATTTCCATATCGCGCAAAACGATGCGACGGTCAAAGGCTCCGGCACCCACGACAAGACCGGCCGCCACTGCCTTGCCACCGATCCGAACGGGAAGCTCAACATTCCGCACCATGCCGGCTTCTGGCTGCGTGACGAAAAGAATCAACTTACCAAGGCGTTCATGCACATCTGCTGGGACGGCTGCATGTTCCCGAACGAAGTCATGATGAAGCAGCAGACGTGGAACGACATCCTTGCCGCGATGATCGCCGTCCGCGACAGGCACGGGTGGAATGAGCTGAGCTGAGGTTCACTCGATCACCGCTGAACCACGGGGGGTTGCCGTGAAACGAAGATGGCTTGAGGCTGTCCAATTTCACGGTGATGAGCCGGTATTCACATAAATACTGCCCTCCCGCCTTTACGCTCGTGGAGCTGTCGGTGGTGCTTGGGGTCATCGCGATCCTTCTCGCGCTGTTGCTCCCCGCAATCTCGAAGGCAAAAGTTCGCGCCAACGAAACCGTGTGTTTGAACAACCTTCGCCAAATCGGTATCGGTATCAAGCTTTACCAGAACGACAACGACATGCGATTCCCGCTCCGCATCAGCGAAAAAGGTTCCACTGGAAAACCACCTGACCCGAACGGGAATCGAAACGACTGGCGCTTTTTTGATATAGCGATTGGCGGCGGCGACGGCACTTTCTCGTCTCCCCAAGTGCCACGTGCCTCCGAGCGACCGCTTTTTCAGTATGTAAAGGCCACAGGAACTTTTCGCTGCCCGTTTGACGGCGGTTGGGATTGTCGACCGGAAGGAGAGTTGGTAATGCCGACGGCGTTCAGAGCGCACGGATGCAGCTACCAATACAACACGATTAAAACGAGGCGCGACGAGACTTTGGGACTCGAAGGACTCGCGGGTAAGCCGGAAAACTGGGTGCCAAATCCTTCCCTTTATATTCTGGAGTATGAACCTGCAGCGCATGAGCTGGAGAGTGGGAATGGCGCCGCGTTCCTTGTGTTTTGGCATCGAATTGCAAAGCCAAAAACCTTGCGCCGGGAGAATGGAACGCTCGCGCTGCTGGGAAATAACCGTCTGATCTCGCCAATTCTTTTCGTGGATGGCCATACGGATATTCTGGATTTCAGCCAAAACCAAGGCGTAACAATGAATACGCCTGAGTGGTTTTGGTTCAAGCCGCAGAACTGATGCGAATCCGTTTGGAAGTGTTTCTGCTTGCTTTCCCCCCGGGTTTTTCCGACACCAAGCCAACAATTTCCTATGAAAAAACTCAACATCGGACTCATCGGCTACGGCTTCATGGGCCGCGCGCATTCCAACGCCTATCGCAAGGTCAACAATTTCTTCGACCTCAAATATCAACCGGTCCTCAAAGCCATCTGTGCCCGCAGCGTGGACAACGCAAAAGCCTTCGCCTCCAAATGGGGCTACGAATCCGTCGAAACCGACTGGCGGAAGCTCGTCCTGCGCGATGACATCGATCTCATCGACGTCGCCACACCGAACAACACGCATGCGGAAATCGCCATCGCCGCCGCCAGAGCCGGCAAGATGATCCTCTGCGAAAAACCCCTTGGCCTGAACGCCGCAGACGCGGAGAAGATGGTCGCTGCAGTCGAAAAAGCCAAAGTTCCCAACATGGTTTGGTACAATTACCGCCGTTGTCCGGCCGTGATGCTTGCCAAGCAATTGATTGACGAGGAAAAGCTAGGTCGCATCTTCCACTATCGCGCAAAGTTTCTGCAGGACTGGACCATCAGCCCCGATCTTCCGCAGGGCGGCACGGCTCTCTGGCGGCTCGACGTGAAGGCCGCCGGCTCCGGCGTCACCGGCGATCTGCTCGCGCATTGCATTGATACCGCCATGTGGCTGAACGGCTCGATTGATTCCGTCAGCGCGATGACGGAAACCTTCATCAAGGAACGCAAACATAATCTTACCGGCAAGGTGGAAAAGGTCGGCATTGACGACGCCTGCGCCTTTCTCGCGCGCTTCAATAACGGCTCGCTCGCGACGTTTGAATCAACACGTTACGCCCGCGGCCACAAAGCGCTATACACCTTCGAGATCAATGGCGAGCACGCGTCGATTTTCTGGGACCTGCACGACCTGCATCGCCTGCAATACTTTGATCACCGCGATGAAGGCCGCGTGCGCGGCTGGCGCAGCATTCATGTCAGTGACG
>DATNDF010000221.1 GCA_035607015.1 Candidatus Angelobacter sp.
GGCAGTCGCGCCTCCGCGAGTGTTGTCTGGTATCCACCAGGGGCCTTGCCTTTGCGGTTGTCGAGGTCGAGGAGGCGCAGGTCGTTCATCATTTTGAACCCATCCGACAATTCCCCGTCGAGCTGGTTGAAAATCCGCTGCGCGTCCGAAACCATTTGGTCCACCTTGCCGAACGGACGAAGTGGAGGGCGGTTCAGAGGATCAACCGCCAGATCCCATGGCTGCAGTTTGTCCAGTTTCAATTGCCCGCGCCGGACGGTTTGCAAGTCGCGCAACATCGGCATGACCTCGCGCTCGATGGCGTCATGAAATTTCAGGCAATCATTCGGGGTATAATCGAAGCGGCGGTTCCAGCGAAAGGCGTAGTCGCGATAGTTCGCGAACCCGGCGTTCCTGGCGATCTGTTCGCGGAGCGCCACCAGCCGGTCGAAGATGTCTTCGAATTTTTCTGCTTCCCGCAATCGACGCGTCGCGACCAGTTCCCACGTCTCCTTCCGCAGGGCGCGGTCAGGTTCTTCGAGGTAGGGCGCCATTTGCGCCAGAGTCTTCTCTTCGCCGCGAAATGCGACCGTCAACGAGCCGCACAGCTTTTGATACTGCTGGCTCAACCTGGCCTCTTCGGTCTCGAGTGGCACGTTTTCGGCGCGATAAAGGTCCACGCGCACCTGCGTCGCGCGGTCGAACACCGCGTAACGTTCCGTGGCCAGTTTTCCGCGCAGGGGGTGTTGCAGGTAAAGTTCCTCCAGCCTGAACTGCCGGGGTTTGAGACGGGGCTCGATCTGTTCGACGAAATGGAGGTAGTCCTTTTCGGCATCCGCGTTGTCCGTGTGGCAGGTCATGGCGACATAACGGCGCGCGCCTTCCTCGTCGAGAGCGGCGTTCAGTTCGCCCCAGTCAAGCAGCCAGCGTTCGAGAGTCGGGGCGGTCCTGGATTGCGCGGCGCCGGCCTCGAGCCGGTCGAACAGCGGCGCGATTTGAGACCAGTCACCCAGATCAGTTTTCTCCGGGACGAACGCGCGTTTTTTGTGGGGCCGCAGTTTGTCGAACGGCAACGGATTCATGCGCGAGAGGATGATGAGAAACGCGCGGCTGGAAAAGGAAAACGTGCGAAAACGTGTCGCGCGTTCACAACTTGCGCTTCAACGTGACACCGACGAACCGCCACTTCCGGGCAAATTCGGCGTGACCCAGCGTTTGCCTGCCGTTGAGAGGGTCGCCGACGGTCACGGTATGGTCGTCCACTTCGAGCACGGCAACGTAGTGGTCCACCAGAAAGGCGAACTTCATCAACGCGAGCGTGCAGCCCGATTGTTTGAGTTCGCCTACTGAATTGAACGCTCGATATTCGCAAATCAGTCCGTCGGGCCCGTAACGTTTCTGCAGGGAACGGCAAAGTATGTCCGGCGGCGTTCCCATTGCAGTGCTCGTGCCACAGAGGAGCGCGACTTCACTTTCGTCCGCCGGGATTCCCAGGCGCCGAAGCGCCGTCACGGCCGCGGCAGGTCCGCAGGTGTAATCGGTGCTCTGCCGGCAGACATTGTCGGAATCCATCCGAGTTTTAAGCGCCGCCAGTTGACTGCGGTTGAATGCGGGCGCGAGAAACGGCCATGCCGAGACTTGGAAAACCACCAGGATCATCAACCCCGTAATCGCGACGCGATCGCGACGACGCGGAAGACGGGACAGGGGCGTCGTCAAGACCATCGTGCCGATGAGTGCCGTCAGCGCAAACTCGTTGCGCCCGGCCATCAGCCAGGAAAACGGCGCGACGAACTCCAGTGTGCGAACCCGGTACGCAAGCCCGATCAGCAGGACTAAAATAAACGGAATGAAATAGCCGAACGTCCAGTAGGGCCGGGGCAGTCGGGAGAACCAGCGGCCCAGTGCAAAGCCGACGACTCCCAGAAGAATTACACCGCACGTTTCCAGCCACGGATTCATACCGGTATGTCGAGCCACATTGCTCTGGTTGATTGGACAGGGTGAAGGCGCGGAAATCACGGCAGCCTTTGTCGGGCGCATTTGGGTGTTTCCGTCATTGTGCCGGTGACGGGCCGTGGGCTGGAAATGTGGAAATCATCCGTCGGGTTCGCTCCCCGTTTGAACGCCCATTGTTTTCTATGTTCAAACTGATGACGGTTGTGCTAGATGTTTTACGCAACGAACTGAAAGCGTCCACAGGGCGTCAGATTTTATGAAAGCAAAATCCCTTCTCCCGCTGGCCTTCGCCATGGTGCTCGCCGGGTGCTCGACCGCGCCAAAAACCGACGTTTACACCTACCACAGCGACATCGGCGGGCCGGGCATTGACCTCATCCTCGACAACGAACTCGACAGCGGTGACAAACCAAGCGAGCTGGTCTGGCTGAACGCATCGCGCATTCGACAGGGCGCGTGGGACGCCAAGTATTATCTCGAGGTGCGTTACCAGGCGCTGCCGCAGACCGGGTATCTCGACATCGCGCCGGGCGAAACTCTCATGCTGACGGTGGACGGGCAGATGATGAAATTCGGGGGAGTCGGCAGCTTGAACGAGCGAAAGGAGATGAATGGCACGCTGCTGGAGCATGCCATTTACGAGGTCAAGGTGGACGACCTCCGCAAGATCGCCAAAGCGAGGGAGGTCAAGGTGGACATCGC
>DATNDF010000222.1 GCA_035607015.1 Candidatus Angelobacter sp.
ATCAGAAACACTCGATGTGAGGGGTGTCTGAAGGACCTGCAGCCCTCCCATTGAGGAGTAGTTTTGCAAAACCTGTACTCCAGCCAGCGCGTGCAACTGTTCCAGGGCGGACAAGATTATCCCCGGTTTGGGTTTGATCAAAATCCTGTCATTCCTGAAACTCGCGGCGAGACTGTGGACAGAGACGACGGTTGAGGAAGGGACCGCGCGATAGAACCGTTGCTGAAAGTTTCCGCTCGCGGAATCAGTGAAATCAAAGTGCCCGGCGCTCGGTACCGTGTTGGTAAAAACAGGAGCCCACTTCAACAAATCTCCGCTCGCTTCCACGACGTAAACCGCGCCGGGCGCGCCTGAAATCCGGAAGTGAAATTGCGACGGCGCGGATCCCTGGCTGTTGGACGGCGCCGGAGAATTCGCTTGAGCCGACGCACCGAATGGCGCGGAGACCAAAGTCAAAAGCATCCCCAACGCGAACCACATCCTTGCGCGCGGTGGTTTTCCGTCCGTTGATTCGATCGCATTCGGTGACAGGTTCGTTTTCATGAGTTCATCCGTCCGTTCGTTGATCCGAGGTTTCCCGGGCTTGAACACACGCACCAAGCCCGGGAAAAAGGGCGACAAACTTCCATTCATATGAATTGGTTCCGTCCGTCCGCCCAAACACCAAAGATGTTCGTTGTTGATGATGTTGCTTACAAAGTTGAACGCCGCCTGTCCAAGCGGTGCTCGATCCGCGAATGCGGTCTTACAGTTTCTTGCTCTGTGAAAGAACACTGGCACCGACACTAATCGTTTGGCCGGAATCCGAAAGCGGGGTAAGAACCTGAAATCCGGCGGGTAAAGAACCTACTGTCGCAGTTGCCAGACTCCGACCGTGTCAAAAAATTATGTGAAGCCCTTCGCGACTGCGACCCGCGAGTCTCGCGTCGCCGCAGCGGGTGAATGCGGAGGTCACACGCCCGGCTCAGAGCGCTGGAACGTACGCTTCGTCCACTTCAAACTTGACCGTCACCTGGCGCAATCGTCGCCGCACCGGGACGACTTTTCGCAACTTCGGGTCGAAATAATCCTTCAACATCGAAGGCCGCGGGCTTCTTAGATAGACATCGGGTCGATCACGCAGGTCGCCAGAAGCAACCACGTCGAGTTCTTCGCGGGAGGAGGCGTATTGAATGATGCAAGGCACGTGGGTGATTCCCAGTTCGCGCAAGGCGTATGCTCGATGGCTTCCGTTGTGGAGCACGAGCCGGTTCTCCGCGTAAATTGCATTCAGGAAATTGGAGCCGAATCCCACGGCGATTCCGAGTACGCCGACCAAAGAACCCGGCAGAGGGTGGTCCTTGATGTGACGCGGTTCCAACCGCATTGGCCTCAGGAACCGAAGGTCGTTGGACGGTGACATGAACACATAGGTATTGTTGTGAACGCGTGACCATTTGAACGGCGGCTGCGGATGATCTGCAGGCAGACAGGTGCGAAAAACCTCCTCTTCCCCCGGCGACGCACCCAGCTTGTCCTTCAGCCTGTTCACGTGCGCCAGGTCAATGTGTTTTTGATAAACAACCATGCGGTCCAGGTCGACCATCCCGACGTTGCTCGGCAGTGTGTTGAACCCGTTTACAACCAAAGGGTCGTCGAGCAGGGCCGCGTAAAGCGACTCCAGGCGCGGACCGAGTTTGGTGATGGGGGGATGATCGGCCAGACCGGCCTCGTCTTTCTGAAGCGTCCGGATGTGTTCGTTGGCAGCGCGCCACTCGTCAGTCAGCGCGCCTTCGTGCAGCGATTCTCCATCGACCGTTTGATGAGCCATGAAACGCAGAAACCGGCCCAGGGTCGGTCGGCCGATCAGATAGGCGTTGTCATCGACGACATCGCCGCTTGTCACCGGGATCGTGTGGCGTCCGACAGGTTCCGCTTGTCCCGCCTCTTGAGTTTCAAACATCGCGATGTCCGCAATCATATTTCCACCTTTCCAGTTGTTCGAGTTCACCTGACTTTTTTGCCTTACCACCACGACCAGAATTCGACTTTAAAGGTGCGGGCGAGCCGCCGTTCCAACAGATCGATGATTCGACGCCGACCGCACAGGATTTTTGCATTGCCGGTCATGCCGGGTTTGAGAAGGAGCCAACGGTTGTCAATCCGGGTGGTGACGAGGATCGTCTTCCCGGAAAACTCCTCACTCGAGGCCACGGCAGCTTCCTGTCGATCCTCATTCGGCTGAACGGTTGCCACTCCCATGGACGTGACTTTCCCGTAAAAGGTCAGGTTCGGATAGGCCCGGACCTTCAGGGCAACGGTTTGCCCGACATTCACGTCGGCAATTTCCTTTTCCGAGATCGGCGTCTCCACTTCGATGGATTTCATTTCGACGACCTTCGCGATGAGATCGCCCTTCTTTACAAGGTGATGCGCCATTTCCTCCAATTGCCGGGCGGGCGTCGCGACGATGCCCGACGCTGGACTGACAATTCGCGCGAGCCGGATCTGTTCATTCAGGTAACGACGTTCAGCATCGAGGCGCGCAATTTCGGCCTTGGTCGCGTCGATTTCTTCCGGCCGGCTGCCGGCCAACAACAGAGCAAGTTTGCCTTTCGCTTCCACAAGTTCGTTCTCGCGGTCGGCCAGATAAGCCTCGCTCGCTTCAAAATCCTGTTGAGAAAGAAGTTTTTGTTCATACAGAGGTTTGTTCCTCTCGCGCATGCTTGTCGCAAAAACGACGCGTTCCTGGGCTTTGGCAACCGTGGCTTTCGCCAGATTGATCTCCTCGGGCCGCGCTCCTGCTTCAAGCTGTCTTAGTTTTGCCCGCGACTCTTCAATGGCGGCTTCGGTCTTCCGCAATTCTGCTACGTTGTCCCGGTCCGAAAGCTGCGCGACCAGATCGCCCTCCTTAAGGGTGTCACCTTCATTGACGTAAACTCTTTCGACAATTCCCTCCACCTCGGCCCGGGCATCCGCGTTATGCAACGGGAGCACCCTGAAGGAACCCCTCACCTTGAGTTCCATCTGCGTATAGAACGCGACCGCCCAGGCGGCGCCAAGCAAACCCGCCGCGATGAGCGGCCTTTTCAGCACCGCGAATATTTTCCTGATGGCCCTGAACCAGGCCTTTGATTCCTGGGGAAACAGCCGAAGAAGCCGCCGCCGGATCTTGGCGACGATCAGGAATACGATCATCACCAGCGCCTTGAGTCCCTGGTCGCGCCGCAAGAGAAAATCCGTGAGCAACCAGATCATGTAACCCAGGGCGCAGAAGGAAAAGGAGGAAGCAACCAGTCCATAGACGAGAAAGATTCTCTTTTCGCGCGGAGTTCCTTCCACCCGCGTTTTTGCCCCGAAAAGCCTTTTGATTCCCGCCCCGATGCACGCGTAGGACCGGCGCCTCAAATTATGGATGCCGATCGAATCGCTCAAGAGATAGTAGCCGTCCATTTTAATCAGCGGGTTGAAGTTCAGGAGGGTTTTGACCCCGGAGGTCGCGGTAACGGCCAGCGCGACAAAATTGATCCAGGTTCCCGAATCGGTGAGCCGCCAGATCAACGCCGCAAGCGCCCAGAGAAACAGTTCAAAGTACGGCCCGGCAAAAGAAACCAGGAGCCGTTTCGATTTTTCCGGGAAGAGCCAGGCGTCGCTCACATTGCAGTAGAGGCAGGGTTGAAGCAGCAACAGCAGAAAGCCGAGTTCGTGGACCTCGCCGCCAAAGCGTTTGCAGGTCAATCCGTGGCCGAACTCGTGAGCCACCGTGACCAGGAGGATGATTGCCCAGACCGTCGGAATCGCGCCCCATTGATAAAGCCGGGGAAGATCCTGTTTGAACTCTCCCCAGTTGAACACGATGACGCAGGCCGCCGCGAGAATCGTTGCCGCGGACAGGGCCATGAAAGTCCATGTGAACAGGAACCGCACTTTTCCCACCAGCCAGTCGAACAAGTGATCCGGATCGCAGACGCGAAACATCAGGTAAAACACATTCCCTTGAAGCCGGCGGCGTTTGCCGGCAGACCGCTTCGGTCTGGCTTCCGGCGTCTCCAGGAGGCGGCTGTCGCCGAGCGTCTTGACAAAGCTTGTCAATGCTTCCGGTTCCAGCGTCGCGCCAAACTTTTCGCCAACGCGTTGACAAACGGTTTCCGGTGAGGTCGCCCCGTCGAGCTGGCGCGCGATGAAATACTCCGGTTCCTTGAAACGGTAGAAGTCACCACGGACGGGATCCTTGATCACGAAACTGGCATCGCCGTTCGACCCGCGCCGGCTGAAGATCAAATCGCTTCGGAGTTTGGGGTGCTGTGAATCGCGTAACGGGTCCGCAGCGAGAATACCGCCGGGATCTGCCGGCGGTCTCCCGCTGCGTTCAAGGGAGGCCAGACGATCGGTCGGGACTCCCATTGTCAGTTCGGTCGCCACGTATCAGTCGCAACCGCACTCCTGGCTGCCTTTACTGTGACTGCTGTTGCTATGGCTTCCACCCGAGCCGCTGCCCGAACCGGAACCTGATCCGGAAGCTGGCGCGCCACCGCCCCCCGGAGGAGGCGTCACGCCGCCAGTGGGCAGGGGTATCGGCGGAATGGTTATTCCGCCAGGAGCAATTCGTTGTTCAAGTTTCTCAATGCCGAGGTTCACTAGTTTCATAGTGTTTCCTTTCGCTTTGTTCGTTTTCGTTTTTCATTACTGTCACATTTGCAGCACACCCGTGCTGCAAAGCCTCATGAACATCGGGTTGTGGTTTCTGATTGTGATCATCAAATTGATCTCTTGTCGGAAGGAGGAAAGCCGGGCAAAACCCTGAAATTCAGGCGGGTGGACACCTGAGATGGCGCTGCTCAAACACCTCGGTTTCCTGCGCCCGCTCACAAGCACCGTGAAAAGTCGCGCTTCACAGAATTTTATTGGCAAACCGGGAGGGCCACTGGAGTTTCCAATGGCCTTCCCGTTAAGGTGCGGGAGATCAAACAGGGAGCCTGATCTCCCGTTGCAGCGTTATTTGCTACTTGCTGCCATGACTGGCATGGCTGCCGCCCGAGGCGTGACTGCCCTTGCTGTGGCTGCCGCCCGAGGCGTGACTGCCTTTGCTGTGGCTGCCGCCCGAGCCGGACCCTGAACCACTGCCGGAGCCGGACCCTGAACCACCGCTGCCTCCACCGGTTGGCGGAGGCGTTACACCACCGGGCGGAACAATTCCACCAGGAGCGATGCGTTGTTCGAGTTTCTCGAAGCCTAGATTCACTAGTTTCATAGTGTATCCTTTTGGTTTGTTTTGTTGTATTTTGGTTTATGTATTACTGCGTTTGCAGCACACCCGTACTGCAAATCTGCAACACACTCGTGCTGCAAAAGCCGTGATTGAAAACGAATACTACCCTTCCACCGCGCGACGAGAAGAAGGGTGAAACCCGAAAACACCCGTGAGGAAACGCCCGATACCCGACCGGGCAATGCCCCCGGTCGCTTTCGGCGATCGACCGTTTGGTGCGAGTTCGCGCCCGGGCTGTTGCGAGCGAAGCGGCTGACGCTTCATCCCCGTAACAATCGCCCTGTAACGGCGGAATAAGAAATGACTGGTGTTGAGCGAAGCTGCGAGCGCCGGATTCGCCGAATTTGCTGTTCATTTGGATGGGTAATCGCTGAATTCTGGGCGTCATCTTACTTGCCGGTGTAATCCCAGGAGGCGCGGCCGTCATACAAGATGAAGTTCATGCCTGATAGCGTCCGGCCCTCCAAACCCGCCGCACTCGCCTGCACCGCCAGTCGCACCCACTGTCCCGCCGCCGGCAACGCGCCCATGGGACGCTGGCTCGACGTGCCATCCGTACCCCATGGAATCAAATTCTCGCCCCAATACACGCGATGATCCCACGACGACCCGTCAAACCACTGCAACATGATTTCCCGTGGTGGGTTGGCAGGGTCCAGGTACGCGTAGGTGAACAAAGTGTCCCCGGAGTTGACAGTCAACACGGCAGTCGCCTCGGAAAAGTAATGATAGTGGATCCCGGGTGTGAGGCTGGATTGATGAGCCCGCGTGCCAAAAAACGGCGCCGGGTTGCTGCTGATCCAGTTCCAGGCATCGCCGCCGTCTGCGCCCGTCCACGCCCCCGCAGGAATGGCGTCATCCATCCACACCGTGTTTGCCGGGCTTGCGTTATTCACCGTCACCATCACGGGATCGGAGGTGGCTTGATTGCCTGCGGCGTCCCGCGCCACGGCCGTCAGGGTGTGCGACCCGTTGGCTGTCGAAGCCGTGTCCCAGCTGAAGTCGTAG
>DATNDF010000223.1 GCA_035607015.1 Candidatus Angelobacter sp.
GTGCCCCCACTCGCAGGGAGACGACGGCTCTTCTCTTCGTAAAGCTGGTGAAAACTGGCAAGCATAGAACGCTCGTCTGCCGTGAAACTCGAATCAAACCGTGATTCGCCGGGATGATAGAGATCGTTGAACCACATGCAAAGTAACTCAGCCGTAATGTCAACATGAGGCACATCCCTCTCATAGGCTAACTGCTGCTCCTCCGAAGCAAGTAGCTGCAACAGCTCGATGACGCGTCCTCTTCTGTCTGGAGGTTGCTGATGCACGTGATGTCGTTTAGCAACTGGCTACTTGCTCCCCACGCAATACAGTTTCGAGCCGGTGCGAATGAACAGGCAGCCGTTGGCGATGGCAATGCTCGAACGCAGATCGTTGTCGTTCTCGTCGCCCATTGCGGTTTTGTGCAGCAGTTTGAATTGTTCGCCCGCTTCCACCACAAAGACGTCGCCACGAAAGTTCATGAAATAAATCCTGCCATTGGCCGCAGTGGGCGACGTCTCGATTTTCGCCTGGCTTCCGGTTTCACCGGTCCATTCGACCTTGCCCGTTTCCGGCACGACGCGGGAAAGCGTTTTTCGGTCACTGTTGAGGACGTAAAACCGGCCTTCGTAAAACAACGGTGTGCTTACGTCCGTGGAGATTTCGCGATCCGAACTTTTCCAGGCCAGGCCCGAGTCGTCGAGGTTGCCTTTGGCTCCGGCTTTGACGGCGAAAATGGGCGCGCCCTTCGGTCCGCAGGCAAGCGCCACTCCGCCACCGGCGACCGGCGAAGGCACCAGCCGCCAGTGCGTGATTTTGTTCGGATTCCACGTGCCCCAGCGCCAGAGTTCCTTGCCGTTGTCCGGATCATGGCCGGTGATGCAATCGCCGCCGGTGATGAGCAGTTCCGTCCGATTGTTGAACGTGTAAGGAATCGGTGTGGAGTAGGATTCCTTTGATTCCTCGCGTGCGTCGTTCGGACGAACGACCTTCCAGAGTTCCTTGCCGGTTTGCGGATCGAGCGCCAGCAGGAACGAATCAATCGGGCCGTCCGTGCGCCCGCGGCCATGCACGGGCACGTTGCGCTGGAGGACCTGCACATAAAGGCGACCGGCGTAAAACGTCGGGCTGCTCCCGTAAGTCCATTGGTAGGCGAACTGGCCGTAATCCTTCTGGATGTTCCGGGACCAGACCTCCTTGCCGTTGAAGTCGAACGCCGTGAGTTGCCCGTTGCCGTAATAGAACCAGACCCGCTTGCCGTCGGTGACCGGCGACGGCGAAGAGAAGTTGCTCTTGTCATCGAAACCAAGGCCGGTGCCGGTCTCGTGTTTCCAAAGCATCCTGCCGGTGGCGCGATCAAGGCAGATGGCCTGAAGCGTGCCGGCCTTCTGATCCACGGAACTGACAAAGACATGGTCGCTCCAGACGATCGGCGTGGCAGCGGAAGGCCCGGGAAGATCGGCCGCCCATTTCACGTTTTCGGTCTTCGAGAAAGTGGTCGAGAGGCCCTTCTCGGTGGTCGAGCCGTTGAAAAGGGGTCCGCGCCATTGGGGCCAGTTTTCCGCTCGCAACGGAAGGGAGGCGGACGCGATCAGACCGCCAAGGAATAAAAACCAAGCCAGTGTTCTTTTGCCGTTGTTCATAATGTTCTGCCGGGTCCGGCGCAGGTTCGAGTCGCTGATCCGGGTGATTCTGTGCACGCGTGATAACAAACGAACGCGCGGAAAACAAGGCCCATTCGGGAGCCTTCGGGTGATCGGTCGGTGTCGATGAATCCGTGCTCGACAGCCGGAGATTTCAGTTTTATGAACCGTGCGACGCAATGAAAAAGCCATTCCCCATCGGTGCGTTGGCCCTGATTGCGTGGCTGTTCGCGGCTGTGTCGGCAAACGCGGCGGACCCGACGAACAAACCCACGGTCGTGCTGATTTCCGGCGAGTTTGAATACAAGTCCTATGAGACGTTGCCGGCCTTCAAGCGTTATTTGGAAACGAACTATGGTTTTAACTGCATTTATCTCGAGCGGACGCAGGGTGAGGACATTCCCGGCCTGAACGCGCTCGACCAGGCGGATCTGGTCGTGCTTTTTGCCCGCCGCATGACGCTGCCGGAAAATCAACTTGGCAAAATCAAACAGTATGTCGAATCCGGCAAACCGTTGATCGGCCTGCGCACCGCCAGCCACGCGTTTGAGAACTGGAAGGAGTGGGACCACGACGTGCTGGGCGGGAATTACCACATGCATCACGCGAACGAACTCGTCGCGACGATTCGAGTTGCAGCCGGGGCGGCGGATCACCCGATTCTCAAGGGTGTGGAAAAAGAATTCGTCGCGGGAGGTTCGTTGTATCGCAACGCGCCGTTGCCGGCGTCATCCACCGTGTTGCTGACAGGGAGTGTGACGAACTTCCCGGCCGAACCGGTGGCGTGGACGCACCGCTACAAGGGCGCCCGAATCTTTTACACGTCGCTGGGACATCCGAAGGATTTTGAAAGCTCGTCGTTCCGTCGGTTGTTGATCAACGCGATTTTTTGGACGTTGAACCGTCCAGTGCCGGATACCGGGAAAGCGGCTGACGAGAAGTCGCAATGAAAAATGCTCTCCGGCGGGAAATCTACCGCCGCCACCAGCTCCGGCCGACCGTGCCGGTTTCCTTTTTGGCGCGCAGTTGACTGATCAACAACTGGCTGCGGGCGGCTTCCATGGCCATGCGAAAATCATCATAGGAGCGGTACCGCTCAGCCGGACTTTTGGCCATCGCAATGACGAGCGCGTCACTGGTCGGTTGGGTCACGTCGGACACGACCTGGTCTGGCGGCGTCAACGGCGTGTGGATGTGCGCGGCAACGACTTCCTCGACGGTCGGGGCTTCAAAGGGCACGTGGCCGGTCAACGCATGATACAACGTGCCGGCGAGGCTGTACATGTCCGATAGAAAATCCTCCCGTTCGCGCTTCACTTTTTCCGGGGCGATGTAGTAAGGCGTGCCCCACACTGCGGTGTCGTATTCCGTGTCCGCGTCGCTGGCCCGCGCGAGGCCGAAATCCACAAGCTTGGGTTCGCCCTCGGCGTTAAAGAGAATATTGCCCGGTTTGATGTCGCGATGCAGCAGGTTGTGTTTGAGCGCGGTGTCGAGCGCGGAAGCGACCTTGATTCCAACGTCGAGCACCTGGAGCTCGTGCAGTCGGACCTGTTCCTCGATCCGGTGGTCAAGACTGCCGCGATCGGCCAGTTCCATCACCAGGTAGAGCTGGCCGTCCAGTTCGTCGAACGTGTAAATGTGAATGATGTTCGTGTGGTTCAAGGCGGCGCAGGCGCGGGCCTCGCGATAAAAGCTTTCCAGGGACTTCGTGTCTTCCGCCAGTTCTTTGCGCATGAGTTTCACCGCCACCTCCCGTTCGAGCATCAGGTCAAACGCGCGATAGACCGTCCCCATGCCGCCGGAGGCGATGGCGTCGCGCAGCTCGAACTGCCGCATCCGCATGGGCATCATGACGGGATGCCCGCATTTGGTGCATGGAGTCGTGGTCAAGGGCGGCAGGTCGCCGGAAATAAACACCTTTGCGCCACAGCCGCCGCACGAAACCATGCGCAGCGGTTTGCGAACTTCATTTGATGCAGGCGTCACAATTCAACTCTAGCATTTAACGTTCCCACTACAAGTTTGGATATTGCTGAATGCCGCCAGGTTCAAATCATCCGGCGCGTTTGCGAAGGCCGGGAGCAGCCCACCTCGCCGCAAAGACCGCCGTTTCAAAGTCCATTGCGGCGAACTTCCCTGTCCTTCAATTGGAAGTGAGGAATTTCAACAACTCCAGTTGCTCGCGATCCCCCAGTGATTCCAGAAGTCCTTCGGGCATCAGAGACTTGTCGCTGGTCGTGCGCCGTGCGATGTCGGCCCTGGGTATCGTCATCTGGTCGGCAGTGGTGCGGATGGCGAGCGTGGCGGGCGTTTCGTTGACGACAAGGCCCGAAACGACGTCGCCGCTGCGGGTCTCCACGGTGGTCATCTGAAAATCGGAGCCGATGACAGCGTTTGGGTCGATGATGTTTTCGAGAAAATAGCGGACGCCATTCCGACCCGCGCCGGTGAGTTCCGGTCCGAGCCGGACGCCCTCGTTGCCGACGCGATGGCATTGTGCGCAAAGCTTCTGGAAATGTCCCCGCCCGGCTTCAGCATCATAGGCCCAAAGCGGCGCTTCGTCGAAAACCTTCTCCAGTCGAGCGATCTGCTGTTGTTTTTCAGCGGGACTCTGGTTGATCCTGCCCCACGTCGCTGCGACCCGTCTGTCCACTTCAGAGTTCTTCAATTGTGTAAGCTGGCGGACGTGGAATGCGGTCAGTTGATCGCGTTTGAGCCCGCCCGCCGCGACGGCATCCAGCAGCGCCAGCGCGAAACTCGTGCGGCTGGTCAGCGTATTCAGCGCGGCTGCGCGTTCGGTCGCTGAAAAACCCTGGAACCGGCTGATCAACGCTCCTGGTATTTCGGCCGCGTCGAAGCGTGCCATCAAATGGATGATCTGTCCACGGAAGGTTGCGTCGTCGAGCAGGCGCACGAAAATCGGCAGCGAGGCGCGGTCGAGGGCGCGGCTGAGAACTGCGAAGGCATGCTTGCGTGCTTCGGCCTCGGCGCCTTCATTTGCGAGCACGTCCCGAAGGCGCGGGAACATCGACTCGTCGCCGAAGACCGCCGCGATGCGTTCCGCCTGTCTGTGGATGCGCAGATCCTTGCTTGCGTAGAGTTGTTGCGCGATGTGCTTCCACGCGGCCGGCATGGCAACGCGGGCCCGCGTCTCCAACGCAAGCCAGAGGCCGGCGAGGCGGCGGGGCAACGTCTCGCCGTCCGAATTGTCGAGCTTCATCACGGCACGATTCAACGCACCACCTCCCATTGTAGCTGCATACCAGTAAATCCAGTCGGCGAGTTGCGGGATGGGCGTCCTTGCAGCGATGGCAAACGCGCGGTCCAGGTCCTTTGGCATCCGCTGGGCGAGGCCGTGCCAGAGAAGCGGGGGAAGATTGCGATCGGCCCGGTCTTCGCCGTGCCGCGCCAGCGCCTCGGCGATCTCCCAGGCGGTTTTTTCCGTGACTCGCTGAATCGCGGAAGCCAGGTGGAGGCGAACGACCGGCGACGGATCCTCCTTTGCCATGCGGACCAGCTCGCGTTCCACGATCGGATTCATTTCCTGATCGGTCCAGAGCCGGACGGTCCAGGCACGCACGAATTCGTCCGGGTCTGCCCGCGTCGTCTTCGAAAGCTCAACGGAAAACTCGCCCACCGCGTTCGCGGCCCAGAGACTGCGCAGCCGGCGTGCAGGTGATGGATCGGATTTCGTCATCTCCACCAGGCGCTTCCTCGTCTTGCGATCCACCGGCGGGCCGTGCCGGTTTTCGAGCGAATCGTAGTAGCGCTCGTTTAACAGCCGTTGTGCCGTCCGCGCAAACCATTCGTTTTTGTGCGAGAGCAGCTCGATGAGTTCCAGGTTGCTCTTCGCCGCGAGGTCCACTTTTTTCGGCTGATAAGTCGCGTCATATTGGATGCGGTAGATGCGCCCATTGCTGCGATCCCAGCGCTCCGTGTCCGGATTGTGACAATGCTGCTGGTCATACCAGTCAATCACATAAACGGCGCCGTCGGGACCGTATTGCAGGTCCACGGCGACGTATTTCGGGTCACTGCAAAAAAACTGGTCCTGGCCGGCATGGACGGTATCGAACCCGGACCCCAGCCGTTTGTTGACCTGATGATTGATCTGATGTCCGTGGAGATTGTGAGTGAACAGGTGGCCGCGATATTCGTCGGGCCAGTTATCACCGAGGTAGATCATCGTCCCGACATGCGCGTGGCCGCCGTAGATGGCGTCACTGCCGGGCTTGCCCGCGCCACCGGCCCCGTGGTCGTATCGCGCGGAAGCCAGCAGGTAATTGCGATAGTCGGGGAAATCCCCGGGCGGATTCGCGATTATGAACGGTGGGTAATTCGCGTTCGCCTGGTTCCAGAAACAGCCGCCTTGAATGACGTGCGTCGTGCAGCCGCGCCCCCAGTAACTGCGGCAATGCGTCATGAAGAGCTGGCCGTGTTCATCGTAGTCCAGGCCCCACTGGTTGCTGCCCCCGTTGGCGAACACTTCAAACTTGTGCCGGCGTGGATGATATCGCCACACGCCCGCGCGCAATTCGACGCGCTCCGCGTCGGGCGCGCCAGGCCTGCCAATGTGCGCGGTGTTGAATACGCCCTGATTCCCGTAGAGCCAGCCGTCGGGTCCCCACAAGAAACTGTTCAAGCACTCGTGCGTGTCTTGAAAACCAAAGCCGTCGAGCAATACCTGCGGCGGGCCGTCGGGCACATCGTCGTGATTGCGGTCCGGAATGAACAACAACTCCGGCGCCGCGCCCACCCATACCCCGCCGTAGCCGACCTCCAATCCAGAGACGAGGTTTAATCCTTCGGCGAAAGTTTTCCGGGTTTCGAATCTCCCATCGCCGTCCCGGTCTTCAAAGATTACAATCTTGTCGAGACCCTGGCCGGATGGCCGCTTCGTTGGGTAACTGAAAGCTTCGGCCACCCAGATGCGGCCGCGCTCGTCGAATGCGAAGGCGACGGGCTGTCGCAAATCAGGTTCGGCGGCGATCAACTCCGCACGGAATCCTTCCGGCAAATACATTTGAGCAAGCGTCTGTTCGGCGGGTGTGCGGGGCGCTGAGGGCATCGGGTTCGGCTTCAAATGTTGGAGGACAGGACTGGTCTGGAGCCGATTGACATCCGGCAGTGGTTGCTCGGTGACGCCCGAAGTTGTCATCAAGAGCGAGACCAGTATTGCAAGGGAGCTCGCCTTGACAGAGCGCAGCTGGAAATTGAGGGGTTGCACAGAATCGCAATACTGACATCGTGGGAAGTTGTCAAAGACTCGCTTCAGAACTCCTTTTGGCGGGCCAAATCGAACGGCCCGCGAAAGACAAGATGTGCAGCCCGGCGCCAAGTGATCAAGATTCAACCCGATCCGTGTTATCGATTCCCGGCCCGCTGGAGAGGGTCCCAATACTGGGAGTTGATCAGCGATTTGACATTAAGGCCGTAGGGATCCAGCGGCGGATTGATCTGCGCGTCTTTGCGAACTTCGGAGTGCCCGTCATTGAAGACAACCACGGAAGCACCCAAATGCCGTTTAGGTTCAATACCCTCGTAAGCCTTGAAGGTACTGAGTTTCGTATCCATGCAGCCATTCGGCCACCAGAGGCTGCTGCTCCAGACGGGCGGGTTGCCGTACGGCTGTTTGTCACCAACTACCAGGTTCTGGGCGGGGTTGACGATCGAACTTCGCTTGAACCAGGGCTTGGTTTGAAAATTGAATCCAGCGACCGTCAAGTTGTCGCCGGTATAAGGGTGGATACCGAGGAAATAACCGTTGAAGCCATATCCGACCAGGTGGCAATCGAACTTCCATTCCCATTTATAGCCGTTGTCCAGACGTTTGCCCTTAATGCTGGGGTCATGGAACAAGTTGCTTTGATTCCGGGAGTATCCGATGATTGAGGTGCCCCACCAATTGGTCAACGAGGCGACCGGATCGGCTGCATTCGGTCCGGTCAATCCCAGATTGCGGTGCGCGGGAAAGACGTCGTTGTTCTCGTCCGTGTAAAACTGCATGAACAGGCTGATCTGGCGAAGGTTGTTCATGCAGGCGATGCGCTCGCCCTTGGCCTTGGCGCGTGCCAGCGCTGGCAACAGCAACCCGGCCAGGATGGCGATTATGGCGATCACCACCAGCAGTTCGATCAGCGTGAATGCTTGATGGGCAGCCGTGAAACGCCGAACCGGATTCCTCGTCTTCATAACACATTCGGTTTACCGGGGTGACGACCTGTTTATAGGACGGTTGCTTCGATCCAAACAAGCCCTTTCTGTTTCGTTTTGAAAACGCCCGTCGATCCGGTCAAACCAAGGCCAGGGCGGCTGAAAAAAAGCGATCGAATCCCAACCCGGCTCCGAAGGTGTCAATCCGGCCAATTGACAAGGACTGCTTGAACGCCGATTTTGTCTGCACAGCGTGACTTCGCTGTGGGACGGACGCAACCCGGGAATCGGAAAAAAGCAAAACGTGAAACAGGCATTCACAGTCGTCGAGTTGCTTGTGGTGATCGCCGTTATCGCCATTCTTGCAGGTCTGCTATTACCTGCGGTCGCGAAGGCAAAGACCAAGGGCCAGGGCATCCAATGCATGAATAATCACCGGCAGTTGATGCTCGCCTGGCGAATGTATAACGACGACAACAACGACCAGCTCCTCTACGCCAGCCCCGGTGTTTTTTCCGGTGATACCAACTCGGACCCTTACACCTGGGTGCTTGGTTGGATGGATTTTGATCCTGACAATCCTTCCAACTGGGACGTGAACCAGGACATCGCGAAAAGTCCGCTCTGGCCCTATTGCGGCAGGTCCGCCGGGATTTGGAAATGTCCGGCGGACAAATCCACAGTTACGCCGTCACGAGGACCCTATCAAGGCCGGGCGACTCCGCGGGTGCGCAGCATGTCCATGAACCTCTGGGTCGGAGGGTTCGGAGGATATGACGACGGTATATCCGGCGGCGACGGCCGAACGCAGGGCGGCAATTTGTGGAGAGTTTATCTCAAGGCAAATGAGATGATCGATCCCGGCCCGGCGCGCACCTTTGTTCTGCTGGACATGCGCGAGGACAGCATTGACATCGGGAACTTCGCCGTGGACATGACCGGCTGGCCCGACCAACGCGCGGAGACGGGTTTCTACGATCTGCCGGCCAGTTACCACAATCACGCCGGCGGCCTTTCGTTCGCTGACGGCCACTCGGAGATCAGGCGGTGGGTGGACGACCGCACGACGCCGCCGCTCGTCAAGGGCGGCCTGATCCCGGACATTCTCTCTTCGCCCGATAACAAAGACGTCATCTGGTTGCAGGAGCGTTGCACGCGAAAAGTCGTGCGATGATACGCGCCGTCTAATTCGACCCGAGCGAAACATGGAGTCCCGCAAGTGTCGTCACGCCCTGCGGGATTCACGGACCGCCAGGCCAGGGACTTAACCTGAAACAGTTATCTTGCGTGGTTTGACCTTCTCAGCCTTGGGCAGGTTCACGGTCAGCACGCCCTGCTCGATTTCAGCGGTGATTTTCCCCGTGTCGATCGCCGGATCCAGTTCAAACACACGTTTGAAACTGAGCGGACTGGATTCGCGATACACCACTTCCGCACCTTCCACATTCAACTGACGTTTCCCCACGATTGTCAGTTCGTTCCCTTCGAGCGTCAACTCGAGGCCGTCCTTGCTGACGCCCGCCATTTCCGCCTCCAGAAGGTAACCTTCATTTGTTTCAAGAATGTTTACATGCGGGGAAATGCAGGCCCGTTGCTCCGGGACCCCGCCGTTCGCCGCGCGGTTCTCAGACTTTGTCAATGTGCTCATGATTTGCCTGTGTATTCGGCGGACGCTGCGCCCGCTGCGGTTGCGTGATCAGCTGACCTTTACCTGGATTTGTTTTGGTTTGACCTCTTCGGACTTCGGCAGGGCCACCGTCAGAACGCCGTCCTTGTAGGTGGCGCTGGCTTTTTCCGATTGCACAGACTTCGGGAGCGCCAGCGTCCGGTGGAAGCGTCCAAAGTACCTTTCGGAACGATACGCCTCCGAATCCTCCGATTTTTCTTCATGCTTGCGTTCACCGGAGATCACCAGCGTGCCGTCCTGGAAGGATATGTCGATGTCCTCCCGTTTCATGCCGGGCAGTTCGGCCTTCACGATAAAATTCTCCTTGTCTTCGTAGAGATCGAGCGCGGGCGTCCAACCGTTGAAGAACTCCGTGCCGCGTTTGAGATTTCCGAACGTCGAGTCAAACAATCGATTGATCTCGTCGCGAACACTGGTCAGCTCGCCCACGGGCGACCAATTCCAAAGATCCGGCGTTTGATACCGAATCAATTTCATATTCTTTGTCCTTTCTGTCGTTTTACGTTGCTGAAAATGTTTCAGCTTCGTCCATGCCAGCGGATGTGCAGTCCAGACTTCATTCGTTACCCGCGAATTTTCAGAGGGTTGGATGAGGACCCGCAAAGCGCCATCTTCAACGGGTGTGAAATGGTGTCACACTGGAGTGTGACCCTTGTCTCAGGGCACGGACACCATGGCGCTGGATGGACCGGACGCGCAGCAACTGCAGAATTCAGGTTGTTCCGCTTTGCGCGCATCCGCACTTTTCTAAAAATGCTCTGGCGTTTCATCGAAGGATGAATAAGTTCGGCCACGCTTTGGAACATGGAAACAGTTCCACACATTTCTGCGCTTCAGCTGGGCAGGCCATACGAGAGTCTCGATGGATTTGAAGCCGGAGACCATCGCACGGGCGCGATCACTGCTGCCGTCAGCGCGGTCAATGCGGGCATCATCCGCAAGGCCGGCGAAGCGGTCCGTGACGGCCCGTTGCCGCCCGGCCATTGTTTTGTCCGGTTCCTTTGCGCACCCGCTGGCAAATCGCAAATTTCTTTTTCCGTGCGCCAGAGTTGTCCGGGTGCCCCGCGAGGCGATGCTGAAACAAATCGGCCCATCGCTCGTCGTAACTGCGATAACGAATGACGTGTCACTAACAGGGCGGCTTTTGGAGTCGCCCCGGGTCGAGCGTTTGAACCTTGGTCCGATCAACACGACGAGGGTTGCGTGGACCAGCCGCATGAAGGGAACATGTTCGAGTTTCCCTACAGACGGCGTTCGATTGGCCACGCCGTGCCGCGTTGATTTTTGAACACGCCTGTGGACTGCGCCGTCTGAATCAGAGCCGATGACATCCAAAAACACGCCCACATACCCCGTTTCCATTCCCTCGTTCGATTACCGGCCCCGGACGCGCATCGTGTTTGGCCTGGACTGCGTGGATCGCGTCGGAGAACTGGCCCGTGAACTCGGCGCCAAAATCGTTCTGGTCGTCACTGACCCCGGCATCGTGACTGCAGGCCACGCGGACCGGGTCGAGCACGTCCTTCAAGCCTCCGGCCTCGGCGTCGTCGTGTTCGCGGATGCGCGGGAGAATCCGACAACGCGCGATGTGGATAAATGTCTGAAAACCGCGAAGTCCGCCGGCATTGACCTGATTGTGGGTTTGGGCGGGGGCAGCAGCATGGACACGGCGAAAGGCTGCAATTTTCTCCTGACGAACGGCGGGCGCGTCCAGGATTTTTGGGGAGTCGGCAGGGCGGCCAAGCCGATGCTGCCGCTGATCGCGATTCCGACGACCGCCGGAACCGGCAGTGAATGCCAGTCCGCCGCGCTCATTGCCGACGAGCAAACGCACCAGAAAATGGCGTGCCTCGATACCAAGGCCGCCGCCAGTATCGCCATTCTGGATCCCGCGCTCACGGTTTCGCAACCGTTGCTGGTCACCGCCCACACTGGCGTTGACGCGATCGCTCACGCGGTCGAAACCGCGGTCACAAAAAAGCGCAACAGTCTTTCCCTGATGTTCTCGCACGAATCGTTCAAACTGACCGTTCCAAGTCTGCCGCGAGTCCTGAGTGATCCAAAGAACATCGAAGCGCGCGGGCGAATGCTGTTGGGCGCGGCGATCGCCGGAACGGCAATCGAGAACAGCATGCTGGGCGCGGCGCACGCCGCAGCGAACCCGCTCACGGCGCATTACGACATCGTGCATGGCGAGGCGGTGGGGATTCTCTTGCCGCACGTCGTGCGGTTCAACGCGAAGGACGCGGCGGCCAAGCGCGCCTATGCGGAACTGGCATCGGCGCCGGAGATCGCGTGTGTCAGCGAAGGTCTGGATTCGGCGGTCGAAGCGTTGATCGCGCGGCTGGAATCGCTGTTGAACGCCGCGCAAATCGCGAGGTCCCTGGCCGACCTCGGTGTAAAACGGTCGAAAGTCAAAGTTCTGGCGGAAGAAGCGGCGCAGCAATGGACGGCGGGCTTCAATCCGCGTCCGCTCACGACAAAAGATTTCACCGCCCTTTACGAAGCGGCGTTTGAAACCCGCGGCAACGGCGATGCAAAGTAGGGGCGGGAACAACGCCTACTTTTGCATTCCGCGATGGACCGTCTGCAACCCTCCCAACAACGCAGACCACTCGTCGCCGGTTGTCTCCCATCCGCTGCTGAAACGCAAAACGCGCCCGGCCTGGTGCGGCGAATAACCCATCGCAGCGATGACATGCGAGGGTTCCTCTTTGCCGCTCGAACAGGCCGATCCCGTGGACACCGCGAAACCCAGCTTGTCCAGCTTGACCACCCATCGTTGCTGGCAATCGGCTTCCGGCATCAACGCGGAGACGGTGTTCCACAAACGCGGTTGTGCCAGGCCCACCACCTCGGCGCCCGCGAGTGCTTTCGTCATTTGCACGACGAACGCGTCACGTAATCTGGTTCTTGTTTCGTGTTCGCGTTTGGTGAGCGACGCTTCGCGGACTTCAAGTGCCGCAAGCATGGATAGAATGCCGGGCACGTTTTCGGTTCCGGCGCGGCGCCCTTCTTCCTGCGGCCCGCCCAGCAACAACGGTTGAACCCTCCCTTTGGCCGGGCACTTCAGGAAACCGACGCCCTTCGGCCCGCCGAACTTGTGCGCCGCGCCGCTCACGAAATCGCATTCGCCAAATCCGCTGGCCGGCAGCTTGCCGACCCATTGCGCCGCGTCGCAGAAGAACGGCACTTCGTATTGGCGGCAGATGGCGAGCGACTCACGCCACGGTTGCAGGACGCCCGTCTCGTTGTTCGCCGCCATGACGGCGACCAGGCCAGGCCGTGCGTGTGCCATCTCTTCGGTCAGCCAGTTCAAGTCGGTCACGCCTTCGCGCGTGACGGGGACAAGCCGATGCCGCTTTGGGAAGTAATGCTTCGTTGAAGCCATGACACAGGGATGTTCGATGGCCGAAATCCATACCTCGGCATTCGAGGGAAGGGTCCGCGCGAAATGGTGGAGAACCGTGTTGTTGGATTCCGTGGCGCCGGAGGTCCAGGTGATGTCCAGCGCGTCGCAGCCAAAAAACTCGGCGAGGCGCTGCCGGGCGGCGCTGATCGCTGCGTCCGCGCGGCTGCCGATGCGATGCGGGCTCGAGGGGTTGCCCACGAACTGGCCCGTCGCTTCCAGCCATGTTTGCCGCGCTTCAGGCAGCATGGGGGTCGTGGCGTTGTGGTCGAAGTAGATCATTTCAAATCTGTTTCAGTTGCCGAAATAGACCACGAAACATCTTTCTTTTCGAGTCTTGTTTGGTGTGCTTTGTTGAAAGGGCACTGAATGAGCATCCCAGCGCCAAAAACCCTGCATTACAAACGCTCGCGCTTCACGACACAGTTGCCGCTGGATTATCTTTATAGCCCGTCACATTGCTGGATTGCGCGGCAGGAAGGGGAGTTGTGGCGCGTTGGTTTCACCAAGTTCGCGACCCGAATGCTCGGGGACATGGTGGATCACGGGTTTGAAACGGGGTTGGACGCGCCGGTTCAACCGGGCCAGGTGGTTGGCTGGATCGAGGGATTCAAGGCCATCTCCGACCTTTATTGCATTGCCACCGGGAACTTCGCTGGTGCGAATTCTCACCTGAAGGATAGGATCAACGTTGTGAACAGGGATCCCTATGGTGAAGGCTGGCTTTACATGGTAAAAGGAGAGCCGGACAGCAGATGCGTGGACGTCCATGCTTATGGTGCGATTCTTGACAAGACCATCGATAAAATATTGGAGAAGCAAAAAACGGAGGAAATCAAATGAGCCGTGCCAGAGGCCAGAAGCCTGAAGACGGATTCCCTGAGCCGGGCGATGACAAATCGGCCATCAAGAGGGCGCGCTATATCATGATTGGCGGCTTCCTCGGCGCGGGCAAGACCACGGCAGTTGCGCGCCTCGCGCAGCGGTTGACCGAACAGGGTCTGCGCGTCGGCCTCATCACCAATGATCAGGGCAGTGAACTCGTGGACACGGCGATGCTGCGATCACGCGGATTTGCGACCGAGGAAATTCCCGGCGGCTGCTTCTGCTGCCGGTTCAACTCACTTGTGGATGCCGCCAAAAAACTGACGACTGCAACGCGGCCCGACGTTTTCATCGCCGAGCCGGTTGGCAGTTGCACTGACCTGGTGGCGACGGTCACGTATCCCCTGCGCCGGATTTATGACGACGCGTTTTCCATCGCGCCGCTCAGCGTCCTCGTGGATCCGGTCCGCGCGCGGCGCATCTTCGGATTGGAGAGCGGCGGCAAGTTCTCCGGGAAAGTGCTCTACATCTATCGCAAGCAACTCGAAGAGGCGGACATCATCGTCATCAACAAATGTGATCTGCTTGACGACGCCAGCCGTCAGAGGCTGCAGGGCAAACTCGCCAACGAATTTCCCCGCGCCGAAATCCTTGAGGTGTCCGCCCGGCGGGGCGACGGGCTCGATGCATGGTTCGATCGTGTTGCCGCTTCTGAGCAGGTGGCGCGCGCCACGATGGAAGTGGACTACGAACTTTACGCGGAAGGTGAGGCGCTGCTGGGCTGGTTGAATTGCACGGTGTGGCTTTCGGCGCAGACCGAATTCGATGCCAACACGATTATGAAAGCGCTGGCGGAAGAGATTCAACGCCGGCTGAAGGAACAACGCAGCGAAGTCGCGCATCTTAAGATGACACTGAGCCCGGATGAAGGTCTGGGCGGCATCGCCGTTATCAACCTCGTGCGAAACGACTTTGTTCCAGAGCTGTCTCAATCGCTCGAAGAGCCGATCCCGGGCGGCCAGCTCATTGTCAATCTCCGCGCCGAAGCCGCGCCGGAGGTGTTGCGCGAAGCCGTGCAGGGCTCGGTCGCGTCTGTCACGCAAAAATATTCCGGTCTGACAGCGAAACTGGAGCACCTGGAACATTTTCGCCCTGGCAAACCGCAACCGACGCATCGGATGGCCGCGCCGGCTTGATGCGCTTGTGGGGGCGTTTTGCGGTCGAAAAGCTCACGTTGCGCCGCGACAAAACGATGTTAGACTGGGCCGACAAATCATGACACCGCCTCGCGTCCTGTACTGCAATTGCACCTATGCCCAGGTTGTGCCCAAAGAGGTGAAGGACGCGGTGCTGAAGAAGCTCTGCGACTCCGGCGTGGCCTTCGATGCCGTGGCTGACCTGTGCGAAATGTCGGCGCGACGGGATCCGTCGCTCAAACGGCTGGCTGAAGGTGGTGCCGTGAAAATCGCCGCCTGTTACCCGCGCGCGGTGAAATGGCTTTTTCACGCGGCCAAGGCAGATTTGCGCCACGACTCTACCGAAGTATTGAACATGCGCGTGCAGGGATCGGATGAAGTTTGCTCGGCGTTGTTCAACGAGGAGTTAAAACCGAATCTGCCCGCTGGCAAGATGACTCAACCGAACGTCGCCGAATTACCCACGACTGAAGCCGTAGTATGAGCCTGAAAGATCAAACCACTCTCCGTGTCGTTCTCTACGAGGGCAACGGCGCGCAGCCACTGGAAGCGAATGACCGCTTTGCCACAATGACGACGCTGCTCGAAAAAGGTTTTGCGGTCACGCACGTCACGAGTGGGGGACGCGTCGCGCCAGCCGACCACGCTTCGTTGCTTGTGCTGGGCCGATTCAATCAAGGCCGCGCGCCGCAGGCCGAAGACACGGACGGTCAGGTCAATCTCCGCTTTCAGGACATCTCCGGCTTCGAAGCGAATCGCGTAGGCGAGACGGTCGAAGCGGTTCGCGCCGAGACGAACGCGGCGAAGCACGGCGATTGGAAGCCGTGGTTCCCGGTCATTGACTACGACCGCTGCACGAACTGCATGCAGTGCCTGAGCTTTTGCCTCTTCGGCGTCTATGGCGTGGACGAGGAGCAGAAGATTCAGGTCCAGAACAACGACAATTGCAAAACCAACTGCCCGGCCTGCTCGCGCGTCTGTCCCGAGGCCGCCATCATGTTTCCGAAATACAAGGCAGGCCCCATCAACGGCGACCTGGTGAGCGATGCCGACCTGCAACGCGAGAAGATGAAGATCGACATCAGCGCTCTGCTCGGCGGTGATGTCTATTCAATGCTGCGCGAGCGAAGCGAAAAAGCGAAGTCACGCTTCTCGAAAGAGCGCGACGCCGATAAGGCTTTGTCCGAACGCCAGAAATGTCTGGTCAAACTCGCCAGCGCGGGAGACATCCCGCCGGAGGTGTTGATGAGTCTGCCGTCGCCGGAGGAAATCGCGCGCCGCGCCGAGGAAGCGAAGGCCAAGGCGCAAGCGGCGCTGGCAAGCAAATGAGGGTGAAGCAGACATGAAATGTCCCCATTGTCTCACCGATTTTCACGACGCTCCCTCTGTTGAATTGCTTGGGACGGATTCGGACGGTGAATGGGCCATTGTTAAGCGTACGTGCTCTGCGTGTAAGCGACTGATTCTTCATCTTGTGGAGGGGCCATTTAGCGAATACCGCGGTTATTATGAGGGAGTTGCGGGCGCACTAGATCAACTCCGAGTCGAATACCTTGTAAGACCCAAAGCAGCTAATCGCCCGCCGGCACCGCCCGAAGTGCCTTCCAAGTTCGCTGATGACTACAAAGAGTCTTGCCTCGTACTTGCCGATAGCCCGAAAGCTAGCGCGGCATTAAGCCGCCGATGCCTCCAGCGTTTACTTCGCGAAGTAGCGAAAGTGAAACCGGGCAATCTCGCCAATGAGATTCAAGAAGTCATCGATAGCGGAAAACTTCCTTCTTACATCGTCGAATCAATTGACGCCGTCAGAAATATAGGAAATTTCGCCGCCCATCCCATGAAAAGCCAAGCGAGCGGCGAAGTGTTGCCTGTTGAACAGGGAGAAGCAGACTGGAACCTAGACGTTTTGGAATCCCTATTCGATTTTTACTTCGTTCAACCAGCGATCTTGAAGAAGAAACGAGACGCGCTAAATCAGAAACTCCAAACGGCTGGTAAGCCGGCAATGAAGTAATCATGCTTCCTTCACTTGTCTTCCGAACATTGCGCTCTGCTGACTTCCGCTGCATCCGGAAGTTCGCCTGGAACTTCGGCGTGAAGGGGATGTTGTCGGTCGAGAAGTTCAAGCGGCGCATCAAACGCGGCGAGTATTTCCCGCCGTTTCTCTACGTCTCGATTATCAACTCGTGCAACCTGCGCTGCCAGGGTTGCTGGGTGGACGTCGAAGAAAAGGACGCGATCGATCTCGACACACTGAATCGCACGATCACCGACGCCAAACGGCACGGGAACGTTTTCTTCGGAATTCTCGGCGGCGAGCCGTTCATGCACCCGGAATTGCTCGACCTGCTCGCGACGCATCCGGACTGTTACTTCCAGCTTTTCACCAATGGCCAGTTCATCACGGAGAAAGTTGCGAATCGCCTGCGCGAACTGGGCAACGCCACGCCGCTGGTCAGCATAGAAGGCCGCGAAATTGTCAGCGACGAGCGGCGCGGCAAAAGGGACGTGTTCAACAAAACCATGCGTGGGTTGGAACAATGTCTGCGCGCCCGGCTTCTTACTGGAGTGGCCACGAGCGTCTGCCAGACGAACATTGACGAATTGCTGACCGAATCGTGGCTTCAGGAATTGATCAATCGCGGCGTGCATTACGTCTGGTATCACACGTATCGCCCGGTCGGCCCGAAGATGAACGCGCAACTCGCCTTGCGCCCGGATCAACTCGTGCGAACGCGGAAATTTGTTGTCGAAATGCGCGCGAAGATGCCCATCGCCATCATTGATGCCTATTACGATCATGACGGCCGGTCGCTTTGTCCGATGTCCACGGGGGTGAGTCATCACATCAGTCCCCGTGGAGATATCGAGCCGTGCCCGATCATCCAGTTTGCGACCGAGAACATCCGGGATTCGCGCGGCATTTACGCCACGATGCGCGATTCGGCTTTCCTCAAAGATTTCCGGGAACTTTCGGCCCATCACACCCGTGGTTGTGTTGTCTTGGAGCGACCCGATTTGATAAAGAATCTGGTCGCGAAACATGGCGCGCGCGACACGACGGTGCGCGGCACGGCGATGGCCGAGTTGGAGGCGATGGCGCCGAGGTTCAGCCAGTGGCTGCCGGGCGAGGAAGTGCCGGAGAGGCATTGGATGTATCGGCTGGCAAAGAAATACTGGTTCAACGATTTCGGCGCATACCGGAACGTGGCGCACGATGCTGCGGCAAAGGCGGGCGAATTGAAATCAAGACTCGACCCGGCCGCAAAGAAGGATGATACTTTTGCCGCAGCTGGAGTGTCGTAAGAAGAGCCGGATTGCTAGAACGAAAACTCAGACCATGCAGCCAATCAATTTGAAACCCACCGGCAGTTTGAGTTCCGTGGCCATCCCGCGCCACGCGGTTCAGCAACGCTTTCGGCCGCCGAAGAATAACTTGCCGCAAACCGCACCGGAGCGGAACCGCATCCTGCAATTCATCCGGCATTACGTGGCGGAATACAATCCGGTCCCTCCCCTGCCGGTGGAACAGCTCAAGGAACACGCGGATCGCGTCGTGCAATTGCTGCAATGCGATCCGGTTTATCGCGATTACATCGGCGTGCTCATCAACAACGAAATGTGGCGCGAGACGCTGGCGTCCGTTCCCTACGAACGCCGCCTGCTGCTCCTGCCAAAATGCCTGCGGGTGGAAAGCAAGTGCCCCGCGCCGTTCGATGAATTTGGCCTGCTCTGCAAGCAGTGCGGCCTGTGCACGATCCAGGATTTACAAAGCGAAGCCGAAAAACTCGGCTACGCAGTGCTGGTTGCCGAAGGTTCGGCCATTGTCATGTCACTCATTCAGACGGGCAAGATCGAAGCCCTGGTGGGCGTGAGCTGCCTGAGCGTGCTGGAGCGGGCGTTTCCCTACATGGAGGCGGCCGCCATTCCGGGCGTGGCGATTCCTTTGCTGCAGGACGACTGCATTGACACCACCGTGGACGTCGATTGGATCTGGGACTACATCCATCTCACCAGCGATGATCAGACGCGCCGGCTCGATCTCACTTCGCTGCGTAACGAAGTGGATTCCTGGTTCGCCAGTGAATCATTGGAGAAGATCATGGGGCCCGCCGAAGGCGCCACGGAACAAATCGGGCGCGAATGGCTGGCGCGCGCCGGAAAACGGTGGCGGCCGTTTCTGACTGCGGCTGCGTACCAGGCGCTGCGCGAAACGCCCGGCGCGCCATTGCCGGAAGACGTTCGCAAAATAGCGGTCGCGGTGGAGTGCTTTCACAAAGCGTCACTTATCCACGACGACATCGAGGACAACGATACGCGACGTTACGGCGAGAAGACGCTGCATGAGGAGCATGGTGTTGCGGTTGCATTGAACGTTGGCGATTTGCTTGTCGGTGAAGGTTACCGGCTCATCGGAGCGTCGCAGATTTCCGCTGCGCAAAAAACCGAAATGCTGCTTGCCGCATCCCAGGGTCAGCGGGAGCTTTGCCGTGGCCAGGGGGCGGAACTTTGCTGGGCACGGGCACCGCAGCCGCTCACGCAAACGCAGGTGCTCGACATTTTCCGCAAGAAAACCGCGCCGGCATTTGAAGTCGCGCTGCGGCTGGGTGCGATATACGCGGGCGTCGCGCAGCACGAAGAGATAGGTGACACATTGGAGAATTACAGCGAGGCCCTCGGTATCGCCTACCAGATTCGTGACGACTTGAGTGATCTCGGCAGCGAGGGTGAGACGAATGACATCGCGGGCCTGCGACCGAGCCTGCTGTTGGCAATCGCGCACGAGAAGGCGAAGGACGCGCAGAAGGAATTGCTGGCTTCAGTTTGGAGACGTTCGCTGCCGCGCGGGACGGACTTCGGGCAGATCGAGGCGCTTTATGCCGAATTGAAGGCTGATGAGCGGGCGCGGCAATTGTATGAGACTTACAAGGAAGAGGCGATCCGGTCGTTACGCGACGTGGAAAATCCGAACTTGAAAGGGCTCCTGCGCCGCGTCATTGGCAAGATATTCAACGACACGGAAATCAAGGGTTGGTGCAAGGAGTTTGAAGCGAAGAACGCGGCTCTGCGCGTTGATCGGCCGGTGGCGGTTCCGGCGTGAGCCTCCGCATTCAGTTGCTCCAGGTGGCGCGACTGGCGCTCCACCCGCCCGGCGATTCCACCCACCTTTTCCGCGATTCATCGGGCGGCGTTTCAGTCAAGATGGGTGCGTGTGATGATGGTGTTGCACTTTTGTGGGGTCGGCAAACTTGAACGTTTTCAAAGGAACGAATTGCAAGGCCGTGCTGTCCTCTTTGATCTGGTAACATTGATCCATTTCAACGTTTTTGAAGACCTGTGTCCTGCCGGTGACCGGCCAGAGGATTTCGATGCTCCGGACTGATTTGGCATCCCCCAGACCAATTTCCTGTCGCAATGGGTTGCCGCCAAAGCTGCCACCGGTGCTGACAGTGCGATAGATGTCGCGACTGCCCGAGGCGTTCTCCGCGGTGATTTTGATCCGCGCGCCAATCGCGGCTCGATTGGATTTGACCCCTTCCAGCTTCAGCTTGATCCAATGATTTCCGTGGCCGGGATTCTCGAATAAAACGTCGAAGGCGACGTCACCGGAAAACGCCCCGCCCATTTTCTCGTGGATATCCTGGTCTCCATCGTTATCAATATCGGCAAACGACACGCCGTGCCCCTTCTGCAGGTGGCCAAATCCCCCGGACGTGGTGACGTCTTGAAAGGACTTGCCGCCATTATTGCGGAACATCCGGTTCGGTATCACCGTGCTCAGGTCGGGGTCGCCGGTGCCCACATAGAAATCAAGCCAGCCGTCGTTGTCGAGATCGCCGAAGTTGGAGCCCATCGCGTGGAGCACTTTGTGAAGACCGGCTTCCTTCGAAACGTCGGTGAAAGTTCCGTCATGGTTATTATGGTACAATCGCGGATATTCCGCGCCGTTCGGAAGACCGAGATAGTCGGCGGCCACGTCACCGACATTGTTAATATGATAACCCGCGACAAACAGATCGAGCCAACCGTCGTTGTCAAAGTCCCAGAACCAGCATGGGAAGCTGTAGACAGGTTCAGTAACACCCGCCCGGACGCTGACATCCGTGAATTTCCACGAGCTCTTCGATCCGAGCTTGGCGTCTTTTGGGCCGTCATTCCGGTAAAGGACGTTGGGTTGATCGCGGCGGGACAGGTAGAGGTCGGGTAAACCATCGTTATTATAGTCGCCGGCGGCCACGCCCTTCACGAAACCAACGTTTGCCAC
>DATNDF010000224.1 GCA_035607015.1 Candidatus Angelobacter sp.
CGCGGGCGTGGTCAAAGAGAAACGATGGCTGGTCATGTTGGTGCACGAGACTCGCTGTGTACAGATATCACGGAAGAAGAGATGCGGCGTCGCCTGATCCAGCGTGTGGCCTGAAGTGGTTTCAGCTATTTTGCTGCGAATTGATTCCATGACGAACCGAGAAGACTCGCATTGAACACAACCGCCGCAGCACCCGCAGGACGCAGTTCGCGATCGCGAGCGTATATATGGTTCGGGTACGCCATTTCGGCGACGTGTCTGGTTTATGTTCTGCATGGCTTTCACGTAAAGCGCGCGATCGACCAGCTCGCGGACGTGAGCTGGCGGTGGGTGGCCCTGGGAATTACGTTCGACGTTGCGAGCTACGTGGTGCAGGCGCTCCGGTGGAAGCTGCTGCTGGCGCCATTCGGACGCGTGAAGATGCGGGATGCGACGCGCGCCGTGTTCGCAGGATTGTTCGCGAACTTGATTTTCCCGCTGCGGCCGGGCGAGTTGTTGCGCTCTTACCTTGTTTCGAAGGCGGAGGACATCGGCTTCGTCAGGGTGGTGGGTTCTGTACTTGTCGAGCGGCTGATCGATCTTGTGGTGACAACTGCCGGTTTGGCGGTGATGTCGCTGTTCGTGCCGTTGCCCTCGCGCTTCCGGCATGGCGCGAATGCCTTGGGAATAGCAACGCTGGTGCTGTTGGGCCTGTTCATTGCGATGATCCTGTACATCGAACTTCGCTTCGGCGGCGACCCGCGGCGGATGTCCGGCGGGAAGCGGGTACCGGGGAAGCTGATGTCGGCACTGATCGGGCTGCATGCCATGGGAACCTCGCCGAGTTTTTATCCGGCGGTTTTTACGTCGTTACTGATGCCGTTTTGCCAAGTCTTGGCACTGTGGGCGTTGATGAGGTCATACGGCATGGGCCTGCCGTTTCTCGCGGCGGTCGTCGTGCTGCTGGTGATCAACCTCGGCGTCTCACTGCCGAATGCGCCGGCCAATGTGGGGTCATATCAGTTTTTCTGCGTGCTGGGACTCAACATCTTCGAAGTCGAAAAAAATACCGCGGCGGGTTTTTCGTTTTTCGCTTTCTTCGTGCTGACGATTCCATTCCTCTTTCTCGGATTCTATGCAGTGATTCGCAGCGGACTGTCGATGCGGTCCATGCGCGAGCAGATGAGCCGCTTGCCAAGTGAAGCACGGGCGACGCAGGGCTAGCGACTGTCTCCACCATCAAGCCAAAAGTTCTCTCTATTGAGTTGAAGACAGGCGATTATATTTCTTGAGCAGTTCGCGCAAACGATCGTGGGGGAGTGCCTCGACTGTGCGGTTGTTAATGCCGGTCATGGTTTTTGCCGCGACCATGGCGTTGACGACGGCTTCTTCGACCGCCTGGACAGTAGCTTCGAAGAGTGGGTCCATGTGATCGTTTGGCATCATCGTCACTTGCGATGGCTTTTGCGCGAGGCCCGCGCCGGGATTCGCCGTGGAGAAGCCGATGAAAATGTCGCCGGAGCCGTCGCCGGAAATGCTGCCAAGGCGGCCGAGACCAAGGGTCACACGACGGGCGAGGCGTTTGAGTTGCGTCGGGAGAAGCGGAGCATCCGTGGCGACAACGACAATGATCGAACCGCGATCTTCGACGGCTGGATTGCCGTGCAGCGACCAGATCGGTGTTCCTGGTATTTCCTGGCCGACGGGCACTCCAGCAATTCGCAGCAGGTGACGTGAGCCAAAATTGCACTGAACAAGTACGCCAACGGTGTAGCCGCCGAACTTGTCGGAGAGTTTGCGGGAGGAGGTGCCCGTTCCTCCTTTGAATTCAAAACAGATCATACCCGTGCCGCCGCCGACATTGCCCTCTTCAATTACGCCTCCGTGGGCGCTGTCCATTGCCGCGAACGCATCCGCGGGCGTGACGTGGAAGCCGTTGATGTCGTTCAAATAGCCGTCCCAGGTTTCGGCGACCACGGGCAGCGACCACCAATCTTCCGTGGGCGCTTGAAAGCCGTGGTGGAATTCCCAACTGATTACGGCATCGCGCACGACGCCGACGCTGTGCGTGTTGGTGATAAGCACGGGGCCGGTGAGAAAGCCGGACTCCTCGACCCAAGTGGTGCCCGTCATTTCACCGTTGCCGTTTTCCGTGAACCAGCCGGCGAAAACAGGATCGATAGAGTTTTTGCCGCGCGGAAAAACGGCGGTCACGCCCGTGCGCACGGGTCCCTGTCCGACGACAAGTTTTCCCGAGCCTGAAATGAGGGTTTGGAAGCCCACTTCAACGCCCGAAACGTCTGTGATGGCATCGAGAGGACCGGGTGTGCCCTCAAAGGGGACGTCAAGGTTGCGTGCGCGGGGCTGACTCATCTGCGCGGAGCATGCAGGCGAAAATGTGGCAAGGCACGCAGCAAAAATGATTAAGAGTTTTGCGAATCGCATGAGTTGTTTCTCCTTCGGGTCACTACACACTGGCACTGCGGGTGTTCGTTCTGGGCAACGAGCATCGTTAGTTCTTGAGTTTGAGCGAGGCAATGAAATCGGCACACGCACGATTGAGCAACGCTGTATTCTTCGCAAGTTCTTCCTCAAGGATTTTCGCCTGCGCAGCCGCGAGCTTCCAATTGCCGGCCTCGGCAGCCTCGGTCACGCCAGGCAGTTCGAGATGCGCGTAGGTGAAGCGCGCGG
>DATNDF010000225.1 GCA_035607015.1 Candidatus Angelobacter sp.
TTTCCACGCAGCGATTGCGCGGAAGGGCGGAGACAATGTCGTCCGTGCTGGAAGAAATCCTCGCGCATCGCAGCAGGCCGGAACCACAGTGAGGCATCAACGAATGAATGGCCGTGACCGGTGAGGGTCGGGTACGGAGCGGGTCCCGACACTTGCTATTCCCGCTTCCTTACTTCCACCTTCATCCGGCTGAGCTTCTCGAAAATCTGGCCGCGCCGCCGCAGCGGCCACCATTCGTAAAGGTATATCTCCATTGGTCGCGCCATTGCCACCCATCCGGCGATCGCCAGACTTTGCGTGGCCAGGCTTAGCAACGTCCCCGGGGTTGTGTTCACGGCCAGCAGTTCGCTGATCAGGAGGCACGCAGCCAGAAACGGCAGCCCGATCAGCAAACTTGCCCGGCCCTGCTTCATCAGACGCCTGAACTCCATCGCGTTTAATCCCGCGCGGTAGGCGAAGTAATGGCGTACCGCGCGTCCGATCAGGGGCTTCTGCTCCTGTACCTCCGGGAATTGCTGCAGATGCACGACCAGTTCGACCGGCTCGCGGCGATGAAATTCCTGCGCCCAACTGACGATGAAATCCTCGGCGTCGTGGTCGAGGTCCTTCTCGTGAAACGGCGAGGGATCCATGGAATTGAAGAGCTGGCTAATATCGCGAAGATTGAGTTCGATGCGGCGCGGCAGGCTGCCGTCTGATGGGGCGGCCCGTTCGGGCAGGGCGTCCGGTTCTCTTGCTTCGGCCGCCTTCGGTTCCGGGGTCGTGTTTGAATCAACTGGAAGTGACATCGTACCGGACATTGAACCGGGCGGACGGTCCTCGCTTCACACATTTTGGCTTAGATCGACTTCTTTTGGCCATCGATTTGAAGCAATGGCACCGATCCCGACTCACCATTGGATTCTCGCCGGTGCTCCTTCCCGTAACCGGCAAAGCGGGCGTTGTCCTCTTCCAGACCTTGCCCGGCAGACGGGCGGTCCTCTTTTGCCGTCAGTTGAGCTGACAATTCCTGCCGAAAACAGGGCAAAATGCGGTGAGTCGGTACGAACCGCGCAGTTCATATTGGCATCGAACAAAAGCGTTATCGACGAGATATAAAAAACGATGAAATCCATGAAAAGCGGAACCCTTGAGCCCGGGGCGAACGGATTGGTAACGGAGCCGCCGGAAAGCAGGAGTTCGATGAAAACGATCCTGGTCATCCAGCATGATCCGACCGTGGGTGGCATATACCGCAGCCGTTTCCAAACAGAAGGGTATCAGGTCGAGCTGGCCACCGACGGTGAGACCGGATTGGCCATGCTGGCGCAAAACAAACCGTGTCTCTTGATCCTTGATCTGACGTTGCCGAAGCTTTCCGGTGTGGAAATCATCCGTAAGATTCGCTCGACACCCGCCACCCGATCGCTGCCGGTTGTCGTGCTTACCGACGCTTACAACAGCGACACTGTCAAACGGGCATGGGAAGCCGGCGCCGATCGCTGTCTTACCAAAATGATCTCTCCGCCGGCCCAGGTGCTGAAGGTATGTCACGCGCTTCTGCTGGAACGGTCCGCTCATTCGCCAGACCCGGGGGACGAGTCGAGACCGACTCCGCCGGCGGCGCAAGCATCGTTGAATGGCCTGGCGCGCAGCTTCTGGGATGAAGCCCCACAATGGCTGGCGACTCTGCGCAGCCTGTGGATTGCCGTCGCCAGGGTCGAAGAATCCGCCAACCGGATGCCGTTATTGTTCGAATTATACCAGAAGGTGCATTCGCTCACGGGCAACGCCGTGGCTGCGGAAACGTGTTCCGTCGCTCGTTTGTCGTCGGCACTGGAGGCTTTGCTAAAGGAGCTTCACGACAAACCAGGACATATCAACCGGAACACGCTGGGCACGGTCGCTCAGGGATTGGATTTTCTGGAGGCACTGGTTCGGAAAATCGGACCGGCGGACGAGGATTGTTTTGACCAGATCTCCATCCTGGCGGTGGACGACGAGATCATCTCCCGCAAAGCCATCGCGCATGCGCTGGAGAAAGCCCGCTTGGGTTCGTTCAGCATGGGGGACCCGCTCAAAGCTTTTTCGTTGCTGGCCGAAAACGATTTCGACCTCGTCATTCTGGACGTGGACATGCCGGGGATGGACGGCATCGAATTTTGCAGGCGGATGCGCGCGCTGCCACGTTACGCGGACACGCCGGTGATCTTTGTCACCCAGCTCAAAGACTTTCACACGCATGCGGGCGCCACACTGAGCGGCGGGAATGATTTTCTCATCAAACCGTTCCTGTACATTGAGCTCGCCGTCAAAGCGTTGGTCCAGGTGATGCGTGGACGGCTTGCGCATTCGCGGTTCCGCATTGACCCGGCGAAGGAAACGGCCATGGCAGACTCGCTTGAAGGCTACGCTTGCGCCGCAGCCTGAGTTGAGAAACGCTTTTCCGCATGAACTTTGTCCCACCGGAGAAGGCCCTGTCCCGATTGCGCAGCGGAATGCGCGTCTTTGTCGGCTCGGGTTGCGCGGCGCCCCAGAAGCTCGTTGCCGCTCTGGCCGCCCGGGGCAGGAACTTGTTCGATGTGGAGATCGTTCATATCCTCACGTTTGGCCCGGCAGCGTACGCGCAGCCCGAATTGCTCGAACATTTCCGGCACAACGCTTTTTTCGTCGGCCCGAACGTGCGGGACGCGGTGAACGAAGGCGTGGCCGACTACACGCCCATTTTCCTCAGCGAGATTCCCGCGTTGTTTCGCCAGAAGCGAATCCACCTGGACGTCGCGCTCGTCCAGGTCAGTCCTCCGGACGCTCATGGGTTCTGTAGTTTTGGCGTGTCTGTGGACGTGGTGAAGGCGGCGGTGGAAAGCGCCGATTTCGTGGTGGCGGAAGTGAATCCGAACATGCCCCGCACACTCGGTGACAGCTTCATTCACGTCAGCGAACTCGACGCCCTGGTGCAGAGCGATCTTTCGGTTCTGGAGTTCGCTGTGAAGCCGCCTTCGGCGAATGCGATGAAAATGGGAGAATTCATCGCGTCACTGGTGGAGGACGGCGCGACGCTGCAAACCGGCATCGGCGAGATTCCGAGCGCGGTCATGTCCTGTCTGGACGGCAAAAAGGATCTCGGCATGCACACGGAGATGTTCACCGAAGCCGTGATTCCGCTGATCGAAAAAGGCGTGCTCAACGGCCGCTGGAAGACGCTTCTGCCGGGAAAAGTGGTCGCCTCGTTCTGTTTCGGAACGCGCAAGCTCTACGACTACATCCACGACAACCCGCGGTTCGAATTCCGGCCGACTGAATTCACGAATGACCCGTTCCAGATTGCGCGCAACCGGCGCATGGTGGCCATCAGCTCGGCGATTGAAGTGGATTTGACGGGCCAGGTGTGCGCCGATTCGATCGGAGATAAATTCTACAGCGGCTTTGGCGGGCAGTTGGATTTCATGCGCGGGGCCGCCCGGAGCGACGGCGGCAAGCCGGTCATCGCACTGCCTTCGACCACGAGCGATGGCCGGACCTCACGGATCGTCTCGCGTCTGAAGCCGGGCGCGGGCGTGGTGACCACACGGGCGGACGTGCGCTATGTAGTGACCGAATACGGCATCGCTGATCTGCACGGGAAGAGTGTCCGTGAGCGGACGCTCGCGCTCGTTCACATCGCGCACCCGAAGTTTCGCGACCAATTGATGCGTGAAGCGCGGGAACGCCGTCTGGTGCATCCCAACCAGATTGCCCTGCCGCCGGGTTTGCAGCCGTATCCGAAAAAATACGAACTGGAAGGCCGGTTCAAAGGCGGGTTGAAGATCCGGTTCCGCCCGGTCCAGCCGACCGACGAGGCGCTGCTCAAGGAGTTGTTCTACTCGCACTCGCAGCAGACGATTCTTCAGCGTTACTTCACTCATGTCCGCCACCTGCCGCATGAGCAGGTGCAGAAATTCGTGACACTCGACTACCGGAACGACTTCGCCCTCGTCGGCATGGTTCCCTTCGAGGGCAGGGAACGGATGATCTGCGTCGGCCGCTATTTTCGCAATCCCGCCAGCAACGACGCCGAAGTCGCCATCACGGTGCACGATGACCATCAAGGATGCGGTGTTGGCACTTTCCTGGCCGGGAACCTCATGAGGATCGCGCGCGAGAACGGCATTGCCGCGTTCACGGCCGACGTGCTGGCGGACAATCACGCGATGATGCGGGTCTTTCACAAGGTGGCGGATAAAATGGAATCCGATCTGCGGGATGGCGTTTACCATCTGCGGTTTGGACTTACCCGGGCGCGGCATTCCGGACAGAAAACGGAATAAACTCCAGCGCTTCCGTCGCCGTCCTGCCTGCGGCGGACGATGAGCACCCGCCAAAATTGGTGAAGGGTTGAGCAATATAGGACAAGCCGCAGGGCGGAGGTTCGTGTTTGTTTTACAGGGACATGGAAATCGAAACCGGACCACCGAGCGCGGCGGGGCGCGTCGAAGTCGCAGCCACCGGTCAGGATGCTGACGAACTTCTGAAGTTGCAAAGCGACGCTCTCGAAGCGAGCGCCAACGCCATAGTGATCACCGATGCCACCGGGACAATCCAGTGGGTCAATCGTGCCTTCGTCGAGTTGACCGGATATTCGCGCGGTGAGGCCATTGGGAAAAATCCCCGGTTTTTAAAGTCCGACAGCCATGATCACGGGTTTTATCGGCGCATGTGGCAGACGATTCGGGCGGGAAAAGTCTGGCGAGGCGAGCTTGTCAACCGACGCAAGGACGGCACGCTGTACACCGAAGAGCAGACGATAACACCCCTGCGCGGCGATTCCGGCGAAATCAGGCATTACATCGGAGTCAAACAGGACGTCTCCCGCCGCAAGGAAATGGAAAACGCCCTGCAGCGACAGCAGCAATACTTCCATACTTTGATCGAGAAGGCGGCGGACATCATCACCGTCGTCGGCCCCGACGGCGCGATCCGTTACGAGAGCCCGTCCCTGAAACGGGTCCTGGGTTGGGAACCGGAGGACCTGATCGGCCGGAGCGTATTTGATCTGGCTCACCCGGACGACCGGGAGAACGTTGCGCGTGCGCTCGCCCGCATCAGCTCCGCCCCCGGGGCGATCGAATCGGTCAAATTCCGTTACCGCCACAAGGACGGGTCATGGCGCGTGCTCGAAAGCGTCGGACGAAACCTGACCAACGATCCGGGCGTCGGCGGTGTGGTCGTCAATTCCCGCGACGTCACGGAACGCACCCGCGTCGAGGAGGCCTTGCGGGAAAGTGAATCATTGTATCAAGCGACCTTTAACGAGGCACCCATCGGCATCGCGCAGACGGGACTGGAGGGGCGGTTCGTCAAGGCCAACCGCAGATTTTGCGAGATGTTGGGTTATGCGCCGGAGGAACTGTTGCAGTGGAATTTTCGGGACGTCACTTTTTCTGAGGACATCGGGCGCGATCTGGAGTCGATCAGGAAACTCCTCGCCGGTGAAATTCAACATGACCGGATCGAGAAGCGATATGTGCGGAAGGATGGAAAGATTGTCTGGGTCAGCCGGACTGCGTCGCTTCGCCGTGACGCCTCGGGCACGCCGGAGCACTTTCTCGTTGTGGTCGAGGACATCACCGAACGCCGGCAGGCGGAAGAAGGACTCGCGGCCGAAAAGCAGTTTTTCGACACCGCGATCGACGCCCTGCCCGGAATTTTTTACCTGTTTGACCGTGAAGGTCGGCTTCTGCGATGGAACCGCAACCTCGAGCGTGTGACGGGCTATTCCCCGGCCGAGATCGCGGCGATGCACCCGCGGGAGTTCTTTGCGGACGAGGAGCGCCACCTGATCGAGCAGAAGATCGGGGAGGTCCTGCAAAATGGGGAGGTGACCGTCGAGGCCGGGCTGGTTTGCAAGGATGGGCGCAGGCTGCCCTATTTCTTTACCGGCGCGCGGACGTTGCGCGACCGAACACCGTGCGTCATCGGCATGGGCGTGGATTTGAGCGAGCGGAAAAAACTGGAGGCGCAATTTCTGCGCGCCCAGCGGCTGGAGAGCATCGGGACGCTCGCCAGCGGCATCGCACATGACCTGAACAACATCCTGGCGCCCATCCTGATGGCCGAGCAACTCCTCAGCCTGAAGGAGCAGGACGCGGAGTCGCGCGGTTTCCTGGCCATGATCGCCGGAAGCGCGCAACGCGGCGCCGAGGTCGTCAAGCAGGTGCTTACATTCGCGCGCGGCGTCGAAGGTGAACGGGTCCTGGTGCAACCGAGGCACCTCGTCCGCGAAGTCGAAAAAATCGCCCGCGAAACGTTTCCCCGGGCAATCTCAGTGAAAACCAATCTGGCGCCGGACCTTTGGCCGGTCACCGGCGACGCCACGCAACTGCACCAGGTGCTGCTCAATCTTTGTGTCAATGCGCGCGACGCCATGCCGGACGGCGGCACCCTGTCGCTTGCCGGCAGCAACCTGAATCTGGGCGACGACCACTTGTTTCCCGGGCCCGGCGTGAAGGCCGGCGCGTTCGTCGTCCTCGAAGTCGAGGATACGGGCACGGGCATCCCGGCGAACATCGTTGACAAGATATTCGATCCGTTTTTCACCACCAAGGAGCAGGGCAAAGGGACAGGATTGGGGCTCTCGACTGTTGTCGGCATTGTCAAAAGCCACGGCGGCTTCGTCAACGTCGCCAGCGAAGTGGGCAAAGGGACGAAGTTCGGCATATTTCTCCCGGCGACAAGTGGCAGCGGCACGAAATCCTCCGACGGCGGACCGGCGGCTTTGCCGTCCGGCCGGGGGGAACTCGTGCTCGTGGTGGACGACGAGGAGTCAATTCGCGACGTGACACGCAACCTGCTGAGCCGGCACGGGTACGAAGTGCTGGTGGCGTCCGATGGAACCGAGGCGGTGGCGCTTGTCGCGCAACTGCCCGGGAGAATCAGTCTGATCCTGACGGACATCATGATGCCGTTCATGGATGGCGTTGCGCTCATCCGGGCGGTGAGGAAACTCGACCCGCGTATCAAGGTGGTCGCCTCCAGTGGCCTGGGGCAGGCCGACAAAATGGCGGAACTCAAAAACCTCTCGGTGAAAACCTTTCTCGCAAAACCATACACCGCGGAAAATCTGCTCGTCACCCTGCAGGAACTCCTGCACGGCCCCGCCCGCCCGGATGAAAACGAGCCGTTTCGGAGGACAATAATTGACGAGTCTCCGCCAACATCCGCATAGCGCGCCCTGCCCGCCGCGCCTAACTTCGCAAGAAAACAACCATGAAAACGCATTCAGCAAACCGACGCCCGCCCGCCCGGGCCCGGAGCCGTGATTCGCGCACACAGGTGGTCCACTTTGAACTCGTCAATGCCGCGGCCCGCAGTGTGTGCATCGCCGGCACTTTCAATGACTGGCATCCTTCGGTGACAGAGATGATCGCGCTCGGCGAAGGGCGTTGGGCCAAGGAGTTGACGCTTGTGCCGGGAACCTACGAATACCTTTTCGTCGTGGACGGTCGCTGGATGACCGACCCCGCGGCGGACGAGTCTGCCGTCAACCCGTTCGGCGGGCGCAATTCCGTGCTGCGCGTCGGTCCTCTGCCGGGTAATGAAGCCTCCCGCTCCAACGCTCGCCGGTCAAAAAACAGAGGGGCGACACGAGATGCCTGTTTCTTATGAACACCTCTGAAATGGAACGGACGACCCACGAAGCGTCGAGGGCGCAGTCCAGGTTGTCCACCGGGACGGGCTGGCCAACCAACGCTGCGCAAAGGGACACGACGACGGTTGAACGCGGATCATGGGCGTCGGCACAAAGCTCATTGCCACCGGCTGTTCGGATGCGTTACGATGCGCCCACACCGATCCGCTGGGGGATCAACGAGTGAGCGGGAATCCTTATGATGATCTTGAAGGCCGGAGAAAAAGTGCATGTCATACACCGCCGCTACTTCGAGAAGGAGGCGCGCCGGCATTTTGTTGGGACGGTTGACGCCTGTGAAGGTGGTGTCGCGCGCGTGACAGGATACGTTTACACCGTTGACCGGGCAAAATACATATTTGTACGACGTCCCGAGAAACGGACGCGTCTCATTTCATTGGTCTCCGGCGACGCGCTCGTCAACGTGCTCCCTGACTCCGTCAATCTGGAAAAGATCGTTTACCTGCAGGAGAAAAAGGCGGTGCGGGTGACCGACGGCAGCGAATGGTTCATCGATTTGAGTGAAGTGACCTGGATGTAATCTTCTTTCGCGCGCGACACCCGGCCGTTGCCGCGCCCCGCCGACCGTCCGCTCAGACAAACTCGTGTTCCCGCGGCCGCACAACCATGACGGGACAGGGCGCGTGGCGCACGACCCGTTCGGATGTGCTGTCCAGCTCTCCCGGCTCCAGGTTCGCGCAACCGCGCGTGGACATGATGATCAGGTCGCTGTCCAGCTGTCGCGCCGCCCGTGTGATTTCGTCGAACGGCGCGCCGTGCCGGACGATCAACCCTGCCGGGAGGTGCCGGTCGAGGTGCGTCCGGGCGAAAACCTCCAGACGATCGCGAGTGCGGCTCATGCGCGCGCTGTCCGGGATCTCCCGATTCACCGGGCCGTAGCCGGAATCGACCGCGCAACAATGGGGCGTCACGACGTGCAAGAGGGTTATTTTTGCGCCGTGAAACCGCGCTAATGGAAGCGCGTAACGCAGCGCCTTTGCGGATTCGCCCGAGAAATCGACCGGAACCAGGATGTTCTTCAGCTTGAGATGCGGCCGGCGCGCGCCTGCGGCGACGCTCGACACGGGTCTTGCCGAGCGCCGAGGCCGGATCCGGCGGTTACCCGAGCCGGGCGGTTTGGCGGCTGTCTTTCGGATCGCTTTCATAGCTTGCCTCTGCGCAGAAATTACGATGAACATCGCGCCGCGACTACACGGCGGTTGCGAATCATTGGACATCTTTTGACCGCGACACGCGAAGAACATGCGCGTCGAATTCCCTGGGACCGCTGATTTCCTTCTTTTCCCGCCCGGCATTTGCACTTAAAAGTCCCCCATGTCGAAAAGCCACTGGTTGGTGAAGCAGGAACCCGAGACGTACTCGTGGGACAATTTCATGAAAGACGGCGGAACCGCTTGGACCGGCGTCCGCAGTTTCGCGGCGCGGATCAACCTCCGTGCCATGAAGAAAGGCGACCGGGTGTTCTATTATCACAGCGTCAGCGAAAAACAGATTGTCGGCGTCGCCCGGGTGGCGAAGGAGGCTTATCCGGATCCGACCGCCGCCGAAGGCGACTGGGTCTGCGTGGACCTGGCGCCCGTGAAGGCGCTGAAGAAACCGGTGAGTCTCGAAGTGATCAAAAAGGACACAATCCTCAAAGACATGCCGCTCGTCCGCATATCACGCCTTTCTGTCGCTCCGCTCTCGGAGGCGCAATTCAATCGCGTGTTGGAGCTGGCCGGGACCGCAATCTGAATTCCGTTCATCGCCATTTTCCCGCCGGTCCTGATGGCAAAAGGAGACGCGATTACGAATGAAATTTTCTGTCGAACACAGCGGCCTCGCGGCGCGCGACTCCGTTGCGCTCAAGGACTGGTATGTCCGCGTGTTGAACGGACGGCAGGTTTTCACCGATGGCAAAACTCCGCCGGCGTTCCTGCTCGATTTGCCCGGCGGTTTGTGGATCGAGATTTATCCGGCCGACAAGGCCGTTGCGGAAACCGGAAACAACCGACTCGCCGGCTGGCGGCACCTGGCGCTGCGGGTCGAATCGATCGAAGCCGCCCGCGATGAACTCGCGGCCAGGGGCGTCGTGTTCGAGGAACCAGTCAAACCGGCCGGCGGCGGCGGGCGGGTTTTATTCTTCAAGGATTACGAGGGAAACCTCCTGCACCTCGTCGAACGGCCCAATGACTGGCGTCCAGCTTGAATGAAGGGCGACGCTTCGCCGTTGCCCTGATTCCAGGATGGTTGCCCGTTGCGATTGGGTGGGATGCGGCAAAGCGCGTCCCGCGAGCTGACAAATGGATAACAAATATTCGGCGATCATTTTCGACATGGACGGCGTGGTCGTGGACAGCGAGCCGCTGCACGAGCACGCCTTTCTCGAAGTGTTCGAGGAGATCGGGTTCAGCGGAAATCACGGCATTGATTTCCCGGCCTACTACGGCAAGTCCGACCTCGTCGTCTGGCGCGACTTCATCGCCCGGCATTGCCCGCCGCAGTCGCTCGATGAATTGCTGGCGCGAAAGGAGGAAAAATTTGCCGCGCTGCTGCAAAAGGAAAAACCCATTTTCAACGGAGTGCCGGAATTGCTGGAGAAACTTTCGCCGCGTTACGCGTTGGCACTGGCGTCCGGCTCGCGGCATTCGACCATCAAAACCGTTTTGGATTTGCGCGACCTGCGCCGTTTTTTCCGCGCGGTTGTGAGTTCGGAAGACGTGTCGCACGGCAAACCGGCGCCGGACATTTTTCTGCGAACCGCGGAACTGCTCGACGTCCCGCCGCACGATTGCTGCGTGATCGAAGATTCCGCCGCCGGCGTGGAAGCGGGATTGGCCGCGGGCATGACGGTGATCGCGATAACAAATTCGCTTCCGGCAGAGAAGTTGAAACGCGCGACGAAGGTGGTGCGGACCTACGAAGAAACCGAATCGCTGTTACTGCGGCGCTAGGTGAGCTTCCGATGATCCGCCGTCGCGAGCGGAATATCCTTCGGCGCCTCGCGAATCAATCGTTTCAAGTCCGACACGAACGAGTCCACGTCTCCGTCCGTGGTGTCCCAGGCGCACATCAGCCGGCAGCCGCCCTGGCCGATGAACGTGTAAAACTTCCATCCTTCCTGTCGCAGCGCGTGGATGACGTGCGGCGGCAGATCGGCGAACACGGCGTTGGCCTGCGTCGGAAACAGGATTTTGACCTCGGGAATTCCCTGCAACGCATCGTGCAGCCGCCGCGCCATCGCGTTGGCATGCGCGGCGCGGCGCAGCCACGCGCCGTCCTGCAACATGCCGGTCCACGCCGCGGAAAGAAATCGCATCTTCGAGCACAACTGCCCCGCCTGCTTGCAGCGGTAGTCGAATTCGTCCGCCAGTTCGCGATTGAAAAAAACCACGGCGTCGCCGACGTGCGTGCCGTTTTTCGTGCCGCCGAAACAGAGCACATCCACGCCCGCCTGCCAGGTGATTTCCTTGGGTTGGACGCCCAGCGACGCAACCGCGTTGGCGAAGCGCGCGCCGTCCATGTGCAACATCAAACCGAGCGATTTGGTCTTCGCCCAGATCGCTTTCACTTCCTCGACCGAATACACCGTGCCGACCTCGGTGGCCTGCGTGAGGCTCACGGCGCGCGGTTTGGGATAATGAACATCGGACCGCTTCTTCACCATGCGCTCGATGCCGGCCGGATCAATCTTGCCGTTCGCTCCGGGCACCTGCAGGACCTTCATGCCGTTGGAAAAGAATTCCGGCGCTCCGCACTCGTCGGTCTCCACGTGCGCGATCTCGTGGCAAAGGATGCTGTGATAGGACTGTCCGGTGGACGCCAGCGAGAGTGAGTTCGCGGCAGTGCCGTTGAAAACGAAGAAGACCTCGCAATGCGTCTCGAAGACCTCGCGGATCAGGTCGGCGGCGCGGGCCGTCCACGGATCATCGCCGTAGCTGACCGCGTGGCCGTGGTTGGCTTCGGCGAGCGCGGCCCACGCTTCAGGGCAGATGCCGGCGTAATTGTCGCTGGCAAAATGGCGGCGGGCTTCAAAGGAATTTTTCATGCGTAGCTGCGGTACATCGTGATCGAAACGCGGCATACTGGCGAGAAGATCCCACGGCATCGCTTTCTGTTGATCAACGGGACCTGGGCGTCAGTCCCTGCGACGGGTCTGGTTAACGGGACGCCTGACCAGGGAAGGGCATTGGCCGCAGATGCGTTTGCGGGCAAGATTTATGTGGGCGGATCGTTCGATCATGCGGGTGCGGTGGCGGCCAACGACGTCGCCGTGTGGAACGAATTCAGGCCCTACACGATTATTGACCTCGGCACGCTCAGCGCCAACACCTACTCGTACGGAATGGCCGTGAGCAAAAACGGCCTCGTGGGGGCGGGCTATTCGCAAGTGCTGGTGGGTGGCAGTTATCGCGACCATGCCTTCAGCAGCACCGGTGGCGACGCCATAACCGATCTGGGCGGACCGTGGAGCGCGAACGACAACTCGTATATTTACGGGATGAACGACAGTTCGACTTTTGTGGGCGTGGCGGATCAAAACGGCAGCGGCACGTTCATTCGCGCCTTCCGCAATTTCCTGCCAGGCACGTGGACCTTGCTCGTTCCGATTGACGCATCATACAGCTCCCACGGTGAGGCCCTCAACAACGGTGGCGTGGCCGTGGGCTACAGCGGGAACGCAAGCGGCGTGGACAGAGCAACGCGATGGCCGAGCGGTTCCACCACGGCGACAGACTTGAAGACCTTGATTTCTCCCGACCTTCCATCCTACGCCAGCTACGCGTACGGGATTAACAACAACGGCGATGTTGTCGGAAAGGCTCGGTCGGACCCTGCTAATCCAAACTCCTTCCATGCTTACAGGTGCCCTTCGACTCGTACGATTCAGGCTGATGATAACCTCGGCACGATGAACGGGACGCCTCAGAGCGTTGCCTATGCCATCAACGACTTTGGAGAAATTGTGGGAAGCTCTAATTTTGACCCGGCCAACGGCACGCTTTGGCACGCCTTCATCAAGGCGCCGAACAGTGGCACCGGAACCGGCTTTATG
>DATNDF010000226.1 GCA_035607015.1 Candidatus Angelobacter sp.
CACGTTCTCGCCGCACTCACGCGCCTGCGCCAGATTTGCTGCCACCCGGACCTGGTCGGCAACGATTCGGCCTCCGGCAAAACCGAAACACTGTTCGAGCTTCTGGAGCCGCTTCTCGCAGAAGGTCAAAAAGTCCTCGTCTTCAGCCAGTTTGTTCAGATGCTGCAGATCCTGGAAAAGGAATGTTCACTGCGCGGGATACCGACGCACATCCTGACCGGCGAAACCAAGGACCGGCAGGAGGTTGTGAACACTTTTCAGGACGATCAAAGCGCGGCGGTCTTTCTGCTCAGTCTCCGCGCGGCCGGCACCGGGTTGAATTTGACCACTGCCAGCTACGTGGTGCTTTACGATCCCTGGTGGAACCCGGCCGTTGAAGCGCAGGCCATTGACCGCTCACATCGCATCGGCCAGACCCGCACTGTCAACGCCTACCGGCTTATCGCACCGGGAACGGTTGAAGAAAAGATCTGGGAGCTGCAGCAACGCAAAGCGCAAACCATCAGCGACGTCCTCGGCGAGGAGGGTTTCGCGCGCAGTCTGTCGAAGGACGATCTGGAATACCTGTTCTCAGAAGATTGAACTCCGGCGCGTAACCTTCCGCCGTGGAAACCAGTCTGCGCGTTAAGCAGCCCGGTGGAAGCGAAACGAATTGTGAAGGATGGAATCCCATGAAAGCGGTAAAATGTTTGCCGAGGGTTGTCTGCGCGGGCTTCTTGTTGACCAATGGTTGCCTGGTCGTCCGTGAGCATCCGCGGGGAGTTGTCGTAGCGGAAGCGCCGCCTTCCCCGCAGGTGGAAGTCGTTCCCGCGGCCCCCGGTCGCGAATACGTCTGGACCGAAGGTTACTGGGTCTGGCACGGGCGCTGGGTTTGGGAACCAGGGCGGTGGATCATACGTCCTCACTCCGGCGCAATCTGGACACGCGGGCAGTGGGTGCACCGGCGACACGACTGGCTCTGGGAACCTGGCCACTGGCACTGATCGATGGCTGTCCGACGTGGATTCGAACCACGACTAAAGGCTCCAAAGACCTCTGTGCTACCATTACACCATCGGACAAAACGGACGCTCAACTTCACACGAAAGCAGAATCAATCCTTCCAGCACCGCCCGACTTGTAATCGAATCGGCAATGAGATGCAAGCGGATGACTTGGCAGATTTTTGTTGCGTTGGCCGGCAAACAAAATCCGAATCCCGGGCTATCCCGGTGGGTCACATCGCCCTCATCCGACTGTCGCCGTTCTGCAGTCCCGCGCTGACATTATGTCCGCGGTGCAGATAAGGACACAGTGCCTCGAAACGGCGCAACATTGCCCGGTTCAGAAGATTAAGCGGTTCCGACGATCGTGCGACGCTTGGACACGCATACCAATCGTGGCATAACGGCCTCGTTCCCCATTAGTTGTGGCGTCGTCTCCGTCATTGATGACGGCAGGTCTCTTGCTACACAAAGCAGTGTCATCTCTAAGAGAGACCTGCTTATGAACATGAACAAGATACTGATCATCGAAGACGATGAGAGTTTCCGGGCGACCTTGGTGGCTACCCTTGAGGAGCGAGGGTTCGAGGTGTTGCAGGCCTCCAGCGGCGCGCAGGGGGTTCAAATCGCGCGAGCCCAAGAGCCCGACCTGATCCTTTGCGATGTTGAGCTGCAAGGTGTGGGCGGCAACCTCGTGCTTTACGCGGTCCGGAGAGATCCCAAGATTGCATCGTTGCCATTCGTTTTGATGTCGGGCTTTGCGGTCATGGAATCCGGACCCCAGGCGACCGAAAGGGGAGCCGACGCCTTTCTTGCAAAGCCGTTCAGCACCGACAAGCTGGCCGTCATCATCGACAAATGTTTAAACAAGCGGCAACAGCCTCACGAACAAACGGACAGAAGCCCATGTGAAACGCGGGAGGTAATCAAATCGGGTTCTTTGGGTGGCCTGTTGCGTCCTCTCAAAGATATTCTGGAAGCGACGGGTCTTATCAAGACGGCCTGTCCGCGATTGGAATTGAACGAGATCGTCGGATTGGCAACGAAGGCACACCAGGCCGCTTCCAACGTGTATCACGAAATCGAAACGTGGCTGCCTCTCGCGGAAACGGGACGGTAACGTTCGATCCAGGAGTCAACATTGGCGGAGTTGTAAAGCGCTGGGTGTTCGAAGCGATTACAACCCCACGATCGCCGTCCAGCAGTTTTCCCCGAACCGGGACTTGAACCTTTCCAGCAATTCGGCGGCGGCGTCTTGTCCTTCCACTAGCGCAAACGTCGTCGAACCGCTGCCCGACATCATCGTCGCCGTTGCTCCGTTTGATCTCAAGGACTCCTGGAACAGGGCCAGAAGCGGATACTTGTTCAGCACGGGAGCTTCGAGCGAATTGTAAAACTCCTTTGCCGCGGTTTTCAGGTCGCCAGACCGCAGCAGTGAGATGAGTTTTTGTCCCCGACCGGGACGGCTCTCCAAGGGAGCAGAACACTTCTTCAATGCCTGGTAGGCCCAGGCGGTGGAAATTCCGAAGCCTGGATGGATCAGCAAAGCGAAGACGCCCCGCAACGCCGGAAAGCAGCCCAGCGGCTCGATGTTCTCTCCTCGACCCGTGGCCAATGCCGGCCCGTTTTGAAGAAAGAACGGCACATCCGAACCAAGCGAAGTGGCGATCCGCTTCAATTGTTCAATGGTCAATGGCCCGCCGAACAACTCGTTCAGTGCGAGCAACGCATTGGCCGCATTGCCGCTTCCGCCGCCCAGCCCCGCAGCCACGGGGATTCGTTTTTGCAAATGAATCCTCACTCCTTCACCGACTTCCGCGGTCTGTAGAAACGCGGCGGCGGCCCGATAAACGAGATTCGCCGAGTCCAGTGGCAGAGACCTTTCGTTGCAGGTTAGTTCAATCCGGCTGCCGCCGCGCTTCAACTCCAGTTCATCGCACAAGGGCACTGGCTGCATCACCGTCTCGAGTTCATGAAAACCGTCGGCGCGCTTGGCCAGGACGTTCAGCAACAGGTTGATCTTGCAGGGTGATTTTCTGGTCAGCGTCATCAACAAAAAAGGCGCCAACAACGAAATGTTGGCGCCGGTGAAATTCGGACGAATCAGTTGTCGAAAATGCGGAATCGGCTGCCCGGAAACATGGGCGCGACGTCACCCCCGCTGAATCCTAGCGCGGTATCTGGTCCGAAAGTCGGATCGGCCAGCAGATGCGGGGTGTAACTGTCGGGATAAACCGGATCAACGGTCAGATAGTCTGTAAACACGGGATCGTAGGATGGAAACGGCGCGGTCACCATTTCATAGACGCCGACGCCAGTCCGCACCAGGCTCCGATTGAAGCCACGAATAAAACCGGTGGTGTAAGCCATGTCCGGGGTGTCGAGCAGCGCGGTCTGCTCCATGGAACGCCGAATCTCGCCACCGCGCGCGAACTCGGTGAAGTTGCGCATGCCGCGACCGAACTTCTGTTCGAACGCAAAGCCTCCCGGCCCGCTCGCGCAGCCGGTCGCAAAAAGAGCCAGCCCCGCCGAAGCGGCGAAAACGGTAAGTAAGTTACGCATAGATTGTCGTCTTGTTGCTTTCAAGTTAGCGCAGAACAAAAACTTGTAAAGCCTGTTTTGCTTGTCGTTTAGACGAAAACTCACGCTAAATACGGGAAGACTATGCCTCAGCCGCCTGTTTCCTCTCCTTGCGCTCCCAGTACCAGGCGATCCACACGCTGATTTCGTAAAGCATTTGCAGCACAATGGCCATCACGACCTGGGTAAACACTTCCGGTGTCGTCAGCAACGCGCCAAGAACCAGGTTGATGACAACCATGTAACGTCTCATGGCAGACAGCTTCTTGTAATCGAGGATACCTATTTTCACCAGAGCAAGCAGCACAACCGGCAACTCGAAACCAAGTCCCATTCCGAGCATGAACTTAGTGACGAAACTGAAATAGGTCTCTGCACGCCACACCGGCACCTTCACGCCCATCCACAACGCGAACAGCTCGGCGAATTTCAGCGCTCGCGCCAACACGAAAAAATAGCAGAAACAGACACCTACCAGAAACAGGCCAACGCCGACGCCAAACGCGCGGAGGACGTATTTTTTTTCCCTGATCTTCAAAGCGGGCAACACGAACTGCGCTACAAAATAAATTATGAATGGTGCCGCCAGCAGGATGCCTGCAAAGAATGCGAGGTGCAACGACGACAGAAACGGCGCGGCCGGGTCCAAATACACCAAGTCTGTCGCGCTGGCGAGCAAGTCTTCCAGCGGCGGATTTGTATCCACGCGCAGTGAGACCAGAATGTTGGTGCCGGTTTCGAAGGGTTCGACCTGGATAATTACGAGCCGGTTTGTTCCCAAATCGAGAGAGCCGACCCGGTTCGTGGGTGAGTCAAGGGTGGCCAACGTATTCGTTCCCAGGCGGACCAACGCCTTTTGCGTGTGTCCCACCTGGATCAAAGCTGCACGTTGGAGCGGTCTTTTTAGAACAGATACGACCTGGTGAGTCGCGTACAGACAAACGATCATGCCGACCAGCAGCGCAGCGCCGCTTTTGATCAGCATCCAGCGGAGGTCTTCGAGATGTTCGAGAAACGTCTTTACGGGCCCGCCACCGTCCTCCTCTGGACGCAGCTCTTCAGTGGAATCGGCCATGACACCTGCCGCTTGAACTCAATCAGGCTTTGGGCACAGCGGAAGGTTGAGAGGTGTTCTCAGCGCTGGAGTTGGACGGCGGCGCTTTGGGTGGTTGCGGAGGGGGTTCCTCCACCGCACGCTCGATTTCGTCGGTCACTTCGCGCGAAGCTTTCTTGAACTCAGTGATTCCTTTGCCAAGTCCTTTGGCGAATTCAGGAATCCGTCTGGCGCCAAACAACACCAGAATGACAACCAGCACGAGGACCAGTTCGCCACCGCTCAATCCCAACACAGCTAAAGTTACATTCATAAAATCACCCTATCGCGCACAAAAGTAAGCCACGAACCAACGCGCGTAAAGCTCGAAAACGGGTCGGCCTGCGGGACAGCCAGTCGCGTCCCGAAGGGATTATTTCGGC
>DATNDF010000227.1 GCA_035607015.1 Candidatus Angelobacter sp.
ATCTTATGAAAACCAGAAAGTCATGGGCGGAAAAACTGGCCGACGGCAAAGGTCTGCCGAAAGTGGGAAGGATCACGGGCAGAATGACGAAGCGCTGGGGGAAAGGAACGATGGTCGTGCCGGCGCCGCTGGAGGTGGACGCGGTCATGCGAAACGTGCCGAAGGGCAAGCTGGTCACAATCAATGAAATTCGCTGTGCGCTTGCCCGGGCGCACGGCGTGGACGTCGCCTGCCCGATTACGACCGGAATATTTGCCTGGATCGCGGCCCACGCCGCCGAAGAAGCCGGTGCTGGAGGCCGAAAGAGGATAACGCCCTACTGGCGGACGTTGAAGTCGGGAGGGCAGCTCAATGAAAAATATCCGGGAGGAATTCCCGCGCTCAAAAAGCGCCTCGAAACCGAAGGCCACAGAATTGTAAAGCGAGGTTCACATTGGGTCGTTGCCGACTTTGAGAGGTCCCTGACTTCTCCAAAGTCCGGATCTGCGGTGTTTGCCCGACAATGCCCGAGCACAAACTTGTAATCTTTGTCCGGGCGCCGCGGCCGGGCTCGGTCAAGACCAGATTGGCGAAAACCCTCGGTGCCGGGCCGGCCTGCGAGGCGTATCGCCGATTGGTGGAAACCTTGACCGACCGTTTGCAAACGCTGAACGGAGTGGAGCTGCGTTTCAGTCCAGATGACGCGCGAAACGAGATTCAACCCTGGCTTAAGAGCAGATGGTCCTGTGCGCCACAGGGAACCGGAGACCTTGGCCGGCGCCTGCAGTCCGCGTTTGTCGATTCCTTCAAATCTGAAACCGCCCGGGTCGTCATCATCGGCTCGGACTGTCCCGCAGTAACGAGTGCTGATATTGTGGAAGCATGGCAATGTTTATCGTCGCACGATGTTGCCCTCGGGCCCGCCCGCGATGGTGGTTACTGGCTGATCGGGTTGCGACGTTTGCGGCCGGATCTGTTTCACCGGATTCCCTGGAGCACCGACCGCGTACTGGCTGAAACGATGCGCCGGGCCCGGGAGGGCGGACTGAGCGTCCATCGGTTGCGCGAATTGCAAGATGTGGACACGGAAGCGGACTGGCGGCAATTCTTGGAAACACACAATTCCCATGCCACAAACCGGCGAACGGGCTATCCTCTGACGGGTTGATGAATCGTTTCGAACAAAAACTCGTGGAGCACGGTTTGACGCTGCAGCGAACGCGCCTGCGTACGTTGCAACTCAATGTCGGCCGCAAATGCAATCAGGCCTGCCGCCATTGCCACGTGGATGCCGCCCCCTGGCGGACAGAAATGATTGACGAAGCAACCTCGCTTCGCGTTGGTGGATGGATTCGCGAGCATCGCCCGGAAATCGTGGACCTCACGGGTGGCGCGCCGGAGTTGAGCGGATTCTTCCGTTATTTTGTCGAGACCGCGCGTTCCGCCGGCAGCGAAGTGATTGACCGGAGCAATCTGACGATCATTGAAGAAAGGGATTACGGCTGGCTACCCGAATATCTGGCCAGCCACGGAGTGCAGGTCGTCGCCTCGCTCCCCTGCTACTCCGCCCGGAACGTAAACCAACAGCGCGGCAACGGAGTTTTTGAAAGGAGCATTTCCGCCCTGCGCAAATTGAACGCCGTCGGGTATGGCACGGCACTGCCGCTGCACCTCGTTTACAATCCACTCGGTCCAAATCTGCCCGGGCCGCAAGCGGAGTTGGAGGCCGATTACAAAGAGGTGCTAAACCGCGATTTCGGCATCGCGTTCAATAAACTTTTCACGATCACGAACCAACCGATCGCCCGTTTTGCCGAGGACCTGCGCCAGCAGGGCAAATGGGACGAATACCTGGAGTTGCTGGTGAACAGTTTCAATCCGGCAACCGTGGACGGTTTGATGTGCCGCGCCACGTTGAGCGTGGGCTATCGCGGCGAGTTGTACGACTGCGACTTCAACCAGATGCTCGACATGCGAATGCAGAACGGCCGGCCGCTTTATCTGTGGGATGTAACACCAGAATACCTGGAAAACCGTGGAATCCAGACCGGCGTGCATTGTTTTGCGTGCACCGCCGGTTGCGGGAGCAGTTGCACGGGTGCGCTGGCAAATTGACCACGTCGGTTGATCAGAGGCGCCTCTTTCACGGCTTTACCCAGACACTGCGAAAATGCTGTTGAGACGGCGGACACTCCTTGCAGGGTCTGTCGTTGATCAGTTTTTTGCCATCGTCACTGATGACTTGAATCCGGTTCCAACCCGTCCCGGGATAAACGACGATCCCTTCCGGATTCAACCCCTTCAGACGTGAGTGTTTTATCAGCCGGGGCGGAGACGGGCCACCCGACCACGCGTAGAGACGCGACGGCCCGATGCCGTCATACGGGCCGGCGATGATCAAATATTTTCCCTCCGAATACGCCATGTCGCGCACGCCCAGTCCACCCAGATCGAGGAGCAAGGGGTCGCCGAATTTTGCCGACGCACCGCGAATCACTTCATCCGGATTCAGCATCGGAACCAACAGCGCCATACCGTTGGGGATTGGATTACGGAAACCGATCAGCAAATGACCCTCAGGCGTCGCGCTGAGCCCTTCGATATTCAATGCACCGCGGGCTTTCGGTTCCAACAGCGAAGCCGCCTCAAGATTGAAGCGCGCCAATCTCCTGTCCTGCACCAAGTCATCCAGCAGCCGTTCGTACGGTTGGCCAACCCCTTTCAGTTGCGCGCCCTGGCCGTTGGTGACAGTTTGCGTGGCAAAAAAACGCTCCCGGCTTGGTCGCGCGCGGCCGCTTCTGTTCCGACCATGCGAGGTAATCCAGTAAGCGCGATCGCCGATTCGCGCCGCTCCTTCGAGATCGGACTCCGGCTTCTTCTCATCCAAATCGAGAAACGCGGACAGGTTGAAGCTTTGAACGGGCGCTCCCGCCTTATCCCTGGAATAGACGCGAATAACACTGTCTTCGTCGCTCGCCACTGCAAACAGATGACCCGTCAGTGCCACGGCGGCGGAGGCGTCACACATTCCGGTGTAAACCACCGGTGCGGAGACGCGGGTTGCGGCATGGGCATCACAGGAGATTTGTGCTATCTCCAGAAGACATGCGGCTAATGCACGTTTGGTCACAACCGTTGGACGATCCGGGTGGCATAATGGTTTCGTGGCAAAGCCGACGGGGGCTTTGCGCCGACACGCGGCGCTTCAAGGCATGATCTCCGTGATTATTCCAACGCTGAACGAGGCGGAACTGCTGCCGGCCACATTGCATCGCCTTCAGGCGAATCGCGCGCCGAACGAGATTCTGGTCGCCGACGGCGGGAGCAGGGACGAAACGACCGGCCTGGCGGACAAGGCGGGGGCACGGGTCATTCACTCTCCCCGACGGGGTCGCGCGGCCCAGATGAATCTGGCAACAACAGCCGCGCGCGGCGAGGTTTTCCTTTTCCTCCATGCCGACACCTGGTTGGGGCCGGATGCGCTGAATCAAATTACCGAAGCACTTGCACGCCCCGGCATTGTTGGAGGCGGTTTCGCGCGGCGCTTCCGGAGTTCGTCGCTGTTTTTGCGGCTCTCCTGCGCCGTCGGAGCTTGGCGGTCAGGGTGTCTCGGCTGGTTTTTTGGCGACCAGGGTATTTTCGTCCGAAGAGCGGTATTCAAACAAGTGGGGGGCTTTCGAGACTGGCCACTGTTCGAGGACCTAGATTTCTCACGCCGAATCGCGCGAGTCGGACAAATCACGATGCTGCGCTCGAATGTTGTTTCTTCGGCGCGGCGATTCGCGGCCCGTGGGGCGTTTCTCACGACGGCTTCAGATGTATGGCTGACGGTGCGCTACCTGGCAGGCGCGGACCCACATCGCCTGGGACGCAAACGCCGTCCGTCCGGGATTGCAGCCCACAATGAAAGGCCGTCCGGCCACAGGTAAGCCAGATCTCACTTCCGGGTTGCAAGGAGTCAACCGGGTTTCGCTCCAAATGACTATTGACTTGTGCCGCTCGTTTGTTAGTTTCACCGCTCTTTGATTTGGGATTTGATGAAAACGTATCTGCCAAAAGTGAATGTGAACGAGCGCAAATGGCACGTTGTTGACGCCAATGGCGCCGTCCTGGGGCGGCTTGCCGTCCAGGTCGCCAACATTCTTCGAGGCAAAAACAAGCCGGTATTCACGCCACACCTCGACGCGGGCGACTTCGTTGTGGTGATCAACGCTGAAAAAGTCGTTTTGACCGGCAAAAAGGAGGACGAAAAACTGTTCATGTCCTACTCCGGTTGGAAAGGCGGCGAAAGCTACCGGTCGGTCGCGCAGGTTCGGGCCAGAACTCCCGAGCGCCTTATCCTGCACGCCGTCAAAGGCATGATCCCCAAGAACCGCCTTGGCGACCGGCTGTTGACCAAGCTCAAGGTCTATAAGGGCGCCAACCATCCGCACGCCGCGCAACAACCGGCGGCGCTCGCGGCGGCTGATTGATTTTCAAAAGTATGCCTGCAACCACAGAATTCCTCGGAACAGGCCGTCGCAAGACCTCGGTGGCCCGTGTGCGCCTCGCTCCCGGCTCGGGGAAGATCACGGTCAACAACCGGCCGTTTGAGAACTATTTTCCAATCGAAAACCTGCGGATGATGGCACAGCAACCGTTGACGGTCACCGAGACCGCCGCGAAGTTCGACGTGCGGATCAGCGTCATCGGTGGTGGACCCTCGGGCCAGGCCGGCGCGGTGCGGCACGGCATCGCCCGGGCGTTGTTGCTGGCGGATGCCAACCTTCGTCCCACACTCAAATCGAACGGGCTGCTCACGCGCGATCCGCGCATGCGCGAGCGCAAGAAATACGGCCAGCCGGGCGCTCGAAAACGTTTCCAATACAGCAAGCGTTAAAACGAGTTCCAATTTGCAAGCCCCGCTGGTTCAATCCGGCGGGGCTTTTTTGCTTTCGTCGTTGTCAGTTGCAGATTGCCAGAATGCGGTGATTCGACCAAAACAACACGTGATGGCCACCAACACATACATGAACAGGAAAGTCGCCGTCGTCGGCGCGTCCGGATACTCGGGTGAGGAACTTGTGCGGCTGCTCTTGAAGCATCCGCACGCCGAACTCGCAGCGGTGACCTCGCGACAATACGCCGGCAGGACCGTCGCTGAAACCTTCCCCAGATTTGCCCATTATCCGCGAGCGAAAGGCCTCCGTTTCAGTGAACCGAACGCCGAGTTGCTCGCGAAGCAAGCCGAAGTCGTTTTCCTCGCTCTGCCTCACGGTGTCGCCGCTGCGTATGCGGTTCCCTTGCTCCAGTCCGGCTGTCTGGTGATCGATCTCAGCGCCGACTTCCGACTCAAGAGCACCGAAACTTACAAGGAGTTCTACGGTCATGATCATCCCGCGCCGGACCTGATGAGAAAATCCGTTTACGGTTTGCCCGAGGTTTATCGGAAAGAAATCAAGGACGCGTCGCTCGTGGCGTCACCGGGCTGTTATCCGACCAGCGTCCTGCTGCCGATCATTCCCCTGCTCCGCGCAAAGCTCATCAACCCGCACAGCATCATCGCCGACTCGCTCAGCGGCGTCAGCGGCGCGGGCCGAAAAGTCGAGGCGGATTACCTCTTCGTCGAATGCAACGAGAGCGCGCGTCCTTACGGCGTGCCGAAGCACCGGCACCTGTCCGAGATTGAAGAGCAACTCGCGCTCGCCGTCGGCGCGAACGTGACCATCCAGTTCACGCCGCACCTCATCCCGGTGAACCGCGGCATTCTCACCACGATTTATCTCGCGCCGGAAAAGCATTTCAAGACTTCCGCCGAAGCCGACGCGCTCGACAAAAAAGTCGCCGCCTGTTACCAGTCAGCTTACGGCGATGAACCGTTCGTCCGCCGGCTCAACCGCGAAACGCTGCCCGACACCAAGAATGTCGTTGGCACGAACGTCATCGAAATCGCCTGGCGACTCGATCCGCGGACCGGACGGCTCATTGTCATGAGCGCCGAGGACAACCTCGTCAAAGGCGCCAGCGGCCAGGCCGTGCAAAGCATGAACATCCTCTGCGGATTCCCCGAGACCGCGGGGCTCGTTTGATTTCCCACCTCCACGCGCCTGTTGGGCTCCATAATTCTCAATGAACGCAAAGTTTAGGCAAATCCCCGGCTCCATCGTCGCGCCGAAAGGCTTTCTCGCGGCTGGAGTCTTCTGCGACATCAAACGAATCGGCACCGGCAAAGGCTCGCAAAAGGGAAAGAAACGCGACCTCGCGCTCATCGTCTCCGAAGTGCCGTCAACGGTCGCCGGCATGTTCACCACGAATCAGGTCTGCGCCGCTCCGGTCAAGGTTTGCATCGAACGCGTTAAGTGCGGCGTCGCGCAAGCGCTCGTGGTGAACTCCGGCAACGCCAACGCCTGCACCGGCAGGCAGGGCCTG
>DATNDF010000228.1 GCA_035607015.1 Candidatus Angelobacter sp.
TTGTGAAGTATGAATTATCGTCACTGAAGCAGACGGGCTATAAACCTCGCATCGCCGATGATCGGGTGGGTTACTTTCTGAATGTGCAGGAGGATTTCACGTCCGATCATCCCAGTTCGCCGTATGTCCGCTACATTCACCGCTGGAATCTGGAGAAAGCCGACCCGGCGGCAAAACTGTCTCCTCCAAAACAACCCATCGTTTTCTGGCTCGAGAACAGCATCCCCGTCGAATACCGCGACTGGATGAAGGAAGGCGCGCTGCTTTGGAACAAGGCGTTTGAAAAAGTCGGGTTCAAGGATGCCGTCGTCGTGAAGCAAATGCCGGATGACGCCGACTGGGACCCGGCTGACACGCGTTACAACACGATTCGCTGGTTTGCCGGCGTGGACGCGTCGTTCGCCATCGGCCCGTCGCGCGCGAATCCGTTCACGGGCCAGATCTACGACGCCGACATCGGGTTCAGCGAGGGGATCATTCGCTCCGTCCGGCGGTCGGGAGAAGAATTTGTTGCGCCGGTGTTCCCGCCCTCCCAGCAACCACAGGTTCATCTGCCCGGCTGGTGGAACCACAACGGGGGCGGCTATTGTGATTACGCGGATGGTCTGGCGCAACAAGCCGCCTTTGGCCTCAACGTCCTCGAGACCCGCGGCGCGCTCTCGCCCGAGGTTGAAAAGAAGCTGATGCGGCAGTTCATCGTCGAGGTCACGGCCCACGAGGTCGGCCACACGCTGGGACTCCGCCACAATTTCCGGGGCAGCACCATTCTACCGCCGAACGAACTGAACGATGTTTCCAAAACCGAAAGCATCGGTCAGTCCGCTTCGGTCATGGACTACAATCCCATCATCATCGCCACGAAGGATGAAAAGCAGGGCGACTTTGTTCCCGTCACGCTCGGTCCATACGACTACTGGGCCATTGAATATGCCTATAAACCGATCGAGGGCGACGAACACGCGGAACTCGCCAGAATCGCCTCCCGCGATGCAGACCCCATGCTTCCCTATGCCACCGATGAGGACGCCCTCGGGACTTATTCACCCAGCGCCATCGACCCGCTCGACAATCAATTCGACGCATCGTCCGATCCTCTGGCATTTTTCCGGAAACGATTTGAAATCGTTCGCGAACTCTGGTCTTCCATGGAAACCAGGCTTGCCAGGCCGGGCGAGGGATATCAGGTGTTGCGCCGCTCGTTCGCCCGCGGGCTAAACGAGTACTATCGCGGGTTGCTGACTTCCTCAAAGTTTATCGGCGGTGTTTATCATCATCGCGACCATGTCGGCGACCCCAACGGACGGTTGCCTTACGAGCCGGTGCCCGCGGAAAAGCAACGCGAGGCGCTGGACCTGCTACGCAACTTTGCGTTCAAAGAGGACAACTTTCAGCTGCCACCGTCGCTGCTGAACAAACTCGCCATCGAACGTCTGCCTGCTCTCGGCGGAATCGACGGGCTGTCCGGCACGACCCGGATTGATTATCCCTGGCATGATTCGGTGCTGAACCTGCAACGCGCGGTATTGAACCGACTTTTTAACGCAGTCACGCTCGCGCGAATTCAGGACAACGCATTGCGGTTTGCTCCAAACGCCAAGCCGTTCAATATGGACGACCTGTTCGACGGGTTGGACAGCGCGGTCTGGTCGGAACTGGATGACGGCGCCGTAAAAATCTCCAGCCTCCGGCGCAACCTCCAGCGCGAACATCTAAAGCAACTCATCCGCCTCGCACTCCGTCCCGGGCAATCAACGGTCCCCGAGGACGCGACGACGCTCGCCCGCGCCAGCCTTAACAAGATACAGACCAAAATTCACGACGTTCTCAATGCGGCCAAGGTCACTGATCCGGTTTCCAACGCGCATTTACAGGAGACGGACGATCGCATCGCCACGGCGTTGCAGGCCCAGATGCAAAAGCCGGTCGAGTGATCAGCGGATCACCCGCACGCGGTGGTTTTCACTGTCGCCGATGAAGATCGTCCCATCGGCGTCCACAAAAATACCGTGAGGGCGCGACAGCCTGCAATTGAGCGGATCACCGTCCGTGCCGTCGCCGCGTTCGCCGGTCCCGGCGACCAATTCCACGATTTCTTTGCGGGTGTCGATGCGGCGGACGCTGTGGCTTTCGGTGTCCGTGAAATAAACGTTGCCATCCGGCGCAACGCTGATTCCTTTCGGCCCGGACAGGGTTGCTTCCCGTGCGGGACCGCCGTTGCCGGTGAACCCGCTTTTTCCTGTCCCGGCGATGCGACGGATCGTGCCTGCCTTCAAGTCGAGCTTGAAAATCGCGTTCCCTTCACGCAGCGCGAGCCACGCGTTGCCGTCTTTGTCAAAGTCGATCGCGCGCGGACCGTCAAGCGGTGCGGAGGCGAACATTGCGCCGTCCGGCGTGGCCAGTTTCTCTCCTGTGCCCGCAAACGTGGAGATGATCCCGGTTTTCATGTTCACCTTGCGGACGCGCCGGTTGCCGATGTCACAAATGCAAAGGTCCCCGTTCCTGTCAAACTGGATGCTGTGCGGCTGTCGTAATCGAGCTTCGACCGCGGGCCCGCCGTCGCCCGAAAATCCTTCCTTTCCAGTCCCCGCCACGGTCGTAATGATGTGCGTCACCTTGTCCACGCGCCGCACGGTGGCGTTGCGCATCTCGACAAAAAACATGTTCCCGGCGCGATCAAACCGAATCTCGTATGGCTCGTTCAAGTCCGCCTCCAGAGCGGGTCCACCGTCACCGGAATAACCGCGAGTTCCCATGCCCGCCACGGTCGTGATGATCCCCTCCTTGTCAACGCGGCGGATCCGCTGGTTTTCCATGTCACAGATGTAAAGCGCACCATCCGGGCCGCGTGCGATTCCATAAGGATTGTCAAGTTGCGCTTCAGTCGCCCGCCCTTTGTCCCCGGAGTGGCCTGCTTTGCCAGTCCCCGCGAAAGTTGAAATGTGTGCGGCTGCGGACCTGGAAAGCCCAAGGCTGATGGCGCAAACAATCACGAACAGTTTCACAATTTGGCTGGCGCGGGAGCGCCCGGGCGAATGCATGATTGTTCATAGTCGATTCCATCAGAGAAGTCACTCGTTGAAAACCCCGAGCCTTGCTTCGGTGCCCGCCCGTTGCTATTCTTCGATGCACAACCTGAACCGAACTGATAAAACCATGAAAACTCTCGCGATCGCGCTTGTCACAACACTCATCCTTGGCTGGTCTCTCCCAATGACCGCGGCCGGACATCCGCCGAAAGAAAAATTATGTCACGTCGTTGCATTCAAGTTCAAGGAGGGCACCACCAAAGAACAGATCAGGCAGGTCGAAGATGCCTTCCGCGACTTGAAGAAAAAGATCAGGGAAATCAAAAGCTATGAATGGGGCACCAACATCAGCAAAGAAAACCGCAACAAAGGTTGCACGCACGGCTTCATCTTGAGCTTCAACAGCGAGAAAGACCGCGACACCTACATCAATCACCCCGCCCACAAGGAATTCGGCAAACTCGTCGGCCCCCTGCTCGATGATGTGTTCGTCATTGATTTCCAGGTGAGGGATTGACCCTGTGTTTCACGAACGCGCCCGGGTCGCGAGAGTGAAGCCGCAAGTTTTCGCCCCACACAACAAGGGACCTTCTCGCGGCCGCGGCACAAACTGGATACGAACTTTCCCCGCGATTTCCCACGGAACAGGTTTCCGGCTCGCGAAAGACGGATAACCGGCCCGTCTTACTTTCCAGCTTCGGCCAGTTTCCACTCTTCGTCGAAAAATCCCGCCTCCACCACCTTGCCGTTGACGCCCGCTGATGACGGGCCGTTGATGTCCACCACGGCATGGTCCGGCAATTTGGGCGTCTGGTCCGCGTTGCTTGTCGAACGCGGGTGGGCAAATGTGAAACCGCTGTTCAGCACCACATAACGCCGCGGGTTTAGTGGATTCGGATAAATCAACACCGGGACATCGTGACCTGACTCGAAACGTTCTTCGCGAACGCGTATCTCCCTGGCGTCCCAATGAATTGGCAACCGGCCCGCGATTTTCGCCAACAGCTTGTTGCTTCGAGGATCACCCCAGAGGACCAGGTTGTTTGCGGCGATATCCGCGCCCTTCACCTCATCGTCGCGTCGGACGGGCGCGTCACCGCGAAATTGATTGCGCCACTCCCCAATCGCTTTCGCCATTTCGTTGGTGGTCCAACGACCGACCGATTCGTTGAGCGGTTTGCCCGTCGGCTCCACCATTATGAACGAGTCCAAGAACGCGTCGTCAATGGGACCCTGCAATCCGTGGCGTTTGTGCAACCCACCGTCCTGAAGCCCGTGCACCAACGACCAGCGGCCTCCCTCCTCAACCAATCGCACGTTCCATGAACCGTCCGGGTCGGCGACTGGAGCGTCCAGATTCTGGCCGTTCAGAATCAACTCAGGCCGCGGTACCGTTGCCAGCGGACATAGTCCGGCGGGCATCGACAACGTCAGGGCCGTGACATTCTCGGCGCGCACTTTGATCGTGTGGGAATCGACGATCTCGGCTTCTGCGATTGCCCGCTGCCAGTGCTTCCGCAAACCCTCCACGGTCATCCAGGACATCCGGTTGATTCGCAGTGTCCAGGTGGTGAGCCGCACTTTGGGTGGCAGCGGATTTCGACCGTGCGCGGCCGCCTCGTCAACGAGCCGAGCAACCTCCCGCTTGGCGTTCGGTTCATATCGATGCGCCGTGTTCGGTCCAATTACATGCACGAGATTCAATCCTTCCGGCTTCATTGCCACGGCCATCGCGTCGGCGGCGGCCTTTTGTTTGTCAATTTCGCCGCTGTACGCCACCACCGTCGTGTTGAACAGATTCAGCGCATCGTCGGTCGCGTCATACAGATGCCAGAGCTTTTGTTCATACCAGGGCGGCCCGGCGGCACCGCGCGGAATCCTCAGGTAGTCGGCCGTGTTCGCGAAGCCCGCCCCCGGCGCGACAACCGCCCAGTCGCCAGAATAATGGACGCCCAGATGCCACGCGCCCGCGCCGCCCATCGAAAAGCCGCGCAGCGCGACTTTTCTTCCGTCGATGGGATAGTTTCGACGGACGTGTTGCCACGCCTCGAGGACGTCCACCTCGCCCGCGAATTTGAACGCGTTGCAATAGCGGCCGTACGGATGCAGAACAAACGCATTCGTCGGCGCGAACTCGCCGAATGATTTCTCTCGCTCGCTGATGAACTTCAATTCAGTAAGATGATCGTCCCGTCCGTGTAACCAGACGTCGAGACGGTATTCGTTTTGATGCGGTTTCCTGGCCGGCCGCTGCGGCTTTCGAACAAATGAAGCTGGCACGATGAGCCCGTATGGCTGCACCGAACCGTCGATCTTGGACACGTAACCGCGGACGACCAGACCCGTCGCCGTCGCCCAGGGCGCCGCACCCTGCCGCAGTTGCGCCGCTCGTTCCCCGCCTTGTTTCAACAACACGCGCGCCAACTGCACCTCGTTGCTGCGATAGAATTCGTCATATCGGAGCGCCCAATCCACGGCCTTGTGAAAAATCTCCACATCCGGCAGCAGTTCGAGCAAGGGAGGCCGCTGTTTCAGGTCACGGCGCAACGACTCGATTTCTTCACCCAGAGTCCGCGCGCCGGACTCCAGTTCGCGGCGGTCTTCCGCCGTGATTTGAATTCCCGGCGGCGGAATCTGCCGCTCTGCGCCAATCGCTGACCCGGCCGCGCTGGTCGCAAGGCACAACACCAGCAGGAAATGTTTCATCGCTCCGCAGTCTCTTTTGGTGCCCTGAATTCCCATAGTTCTCCAAAAAATCCCGCACCCACGATTGCGCCGGGAGCGCGCGACGACACCGGCGTGTTTATATCGATGATCGCCCAGTCCGGCAGCTTCGGCGTCTGGCGTGCGTTGTTCAAATAATCGTATTCGCGATAGGTAAACCCGCTGTTCACGACGAGGTAGCGTTTCGGGTTCAGTGGATTCGGATAAATCATCACGGGCACGTGGTGATCTCCGGAATAATTCGCCTGCGGTGTGTGAATGCCCTGCCCGTCCCAATGCAGCGGCAGCTGGCTCGCGACCTTCGCGAGGAGCCGGTTGCTCTGCGGATCCCCCCAAAGAACGAGATTGCTCGCGGCGATGTCCTCGTCGGTGATGTCGCTGTCATTCTTCATGCGCGCGTCCCCGCGAAACTGCCGCCGCCAATGTTCGATGGCATGTTTCATTTCTCCGTTTGCCCATGCGCCGACTTTGTCATTCATCGGCTGGCCGGTCGGCCGCACCATAATGAACGAGTCCATGAAGGCGTCATCGATCGGGCCTTGGAGGCCGTGGCGTTTGCGCAACCCGCTCTCGTCGATTGATTCGACCGCACTCCATTTTCTACCCCGTTTGCGAAAATGGACGCTCCAGGAACGATCCGACGCCGGCGGCGGCGCATCGAGCTTCTGGCCATCCAGCGACACACGCACTTTGCGCGTGTTATCGAGAGGGCATTCGCCGGGCAACATCGAGAATGTCAGGGCCGATACATTCTTTGTCGTGGCCTTGATCGTGTTCTCTTCATCGTTGATCTCCGCCTCAACACGCGCCTGTTCCCAATGCTGCTCCAAACCGTCCACCGTCACCCACATCATTTGATTGTAGCGCAGCGTCCACGTCGTGAATTTCACCCGGTCCGGAACCGGATCGCGCCCTCTTGATGCAATGCTGTCAATCCGCCGGCTGACCTCGGCTTTCGCGTTGCGTTCGTAGGCGTGCGCTGTTTTCGGGCCGATGATGTGGGTCAATTCAATGCCTTCGGCCTTCAGCGCTCTGGCCATCAAG
>DATNDF010000229.1 GCA_035607015.1 Candidatus Angelobacter sp.
CAGGCGGAATCTTAAAATTGGATGGTCTTTCTGAGTGAAGTTGGCAGTTCCAATATGTCCTTCGCAATTGCTGGTCATTTCCAGCGTTGTTAAACTGTTTAGTCGAAGCAACCAATCGTCCTTCAGATTGGAATCGACCAAATGACATCTCCCATCGCACGGATTGATCCATCGTCTCTGACCTGCTTGAGTTATTGTCGAATCCATAGAGCCTCACTACATATCCTCTCTTTCTGTCGTCACCGGCTCCTGCTTGCCTTCGACCGCCGCGACGACCGCGTGCCACGGGAGAATCGCACACTTCACGCGCGCAGGGAATTTGTGCACGCCGGCGAACACCGCCAGTTTGCCCACGTCGTCGCTGCTTTTACCGGTCGTCACCATGTCATGAACTCTGCCGAACAGCGCCTTCACCTCGGCTTTGGTCTTCCCCTTCAACGTGTCGGTCAAAATGGACGCCGACGCTTTCGAGATGGCGCAGCCGGAACCCTGGAAACTGAGGTCCTTGATCACGTCGCCTTCCAGTTGCGCGTAAATCGTGTAGTTGTCGCCGCAGAGCGGGTTGTGCCCCTGCGCGGCGCAGGTCGGATGTTCCAGTTTGTGGAAATTGCGCGGACTCCTGCTGTGGTCCAGGATGACCTGCTGATAAAGGTCGGTCAGGTCGTCAAACATGATTCATTTTCCGGCGGCGACGCTGCGTTGCGGCGGCGTCAGCCGCGCCCTGCCTATTTCTTCTCCGCAAGATGCGGGTTCTGTTCCAGCCGCTCCCAGATGAGCTTGTCCAGTTCCTCGCGAGCGGCCTCGCATTTCACCCGGTCAATAATCTCGCCGGCAAACGCGTGGATCAACATCTGCCGGGCGGTGTCCAATCCGATGCCGCGGCTGCGCAGATAATAAACGGAATCCTCGTCCAACTGGCCGATGGTGGCCCCGTGGGTGCACTTTACGTCGTCGGCGTAAATCTCGAGTTGCGGCTTGGTGTCCACCACCGCCGCATCCGAGAGCAGGATGTTCTTGTTCGTCTGCTTGGCGTCCGTCTTTTGGGCGACGGGATGGACATAAATCCGCCCGTGAAAAACCCCGCGTGATTTGTCTTCAAGGATGCCGTTGAAATATTCGTGGCTCGCGCAACGCGGCTGCGCGTGCTCGACAATCATGTGATGATCCGCAAGCTGTTCGCCTTTGGTAAGGTAAAGCCCGTTGAGGACACACTCCAATCCCTCGCCGGCGAGGTCGGTGTGAATGTTGGTCCGCGACAGGCGGGCCCCGAGCGCGAACGAATGCGCGTTCACGCGGCTGTGGCGGCCGAATTGTCCGTGCAGCGTGGCAATGTGAAACGCGTCAAGGCTCTCGTCCTGAAATTTTAGATGCTCAACCACCGCGTCGTCGCCCGCGACCAGTTCTGTCACGCCATTCGTGAAATACGCGGTGTCCGCAGTGCAGATGTAGCTCTCAATGACGGTCAGCCGGCTTTGTTTCTCGGCGATGATCAAATTGCGCGGATGTGTCGTCGCTCCCGGTCCCCTGCCGGTCGATATGAAGAGCAGCCGGATCGGCTCAGGCACGGTCACACCCGCGGCAACATGAATGAACGCGCCATCCTGGAAAAACGCCGTGTTCAGCGCCGCAAACGCCGCGGCGTCGATCCGGACGTAGCGGCCGAGGTGTTGTTCGAGCCGCCCGGAATCCGAAGTGAGGGCGGCGGCGAGATTCAATACCCTCACGCCGTTCGGTTGAGCGCCAATCGCGGAAAGTTCCTTCACAAAATGGCCGTTCACGAATACGAGCCGCGGACCGCTGAGATTGGCGAAGGTGAATTTGCTCAGCGTCTCTGGCGTAACGCCATTCACGCCCGAATCGAACACCGGCTTGAACGGCAATTTGGCGAGAGGCGCGACGTTCGTGAAACGCCAGTCTTCGTCCTTCAACGTGGGAAAACCGAGTTCGGCAAAACGCGCGATTCCCGCCTTGCGCAGGGGGAACAACCACGACGGCTGCTTGCCGGCGTCCGGCTCGACGAACCGCTCGAATTGCCGCGAATATGGATCAGCCGTTGCGGTGTCCTGACGTTGTTTCGTTTCGATCATGGAAATCATTCCGTACCATCATTGCCTTACGCCGGCTGCAGTTCGCCGTGGAGAATCCAGTCGTAACCCTTCTCTTCCAGTTCCAGCGCCAGTTCCTTGCCGCCGGACTTGACGACCCGGCCGTTCACCAGCACGTGCACAAAATCCGGCACGATGAAATTGAGCAGGCGCTGATAATGGGTGATGACGAGCTGGGCGTTGTCCGCGTGCTTCAGACGGTTGACCCCTTCCGACACGACCTTCAACGCATCGATGTCAAGGCCGGAATCGGTTTCGTCGAGGACGGCGAGCTTCGGCTCGAGCACCGCCATCTGAAAAATTTCGTTGCGCTTCTTTTCGCCGCCGGAAAAGCCGTCGTTGACCGAGCGTTTCAGAAAGTCCTCTGGCATGTGCAGGATTTTCATCTTCTCTTTCACCAGCGACAGAAACTCCATGGCGTCGAGTTCCGGTTCGCCTTTGTGCTTGCGGATTTCGTTGAGCGCGGCCTTCAAAAAATAGGTCGTGTTCACGCCCGGAATCTCGATGGGATACTGGAAGGCGAGAAAAACCCCTTCGCGTGCGCGCTCCTCCGGATCCAGATCGAGCAGGTCCTTGCCGCAATAGATCGCCTGGCCTTCGGTGACTTCATAGCCGTCGCGTCCGGCGAGGACGGCGGCGAGCGTGCTCTTGCCGCTGCCATTCGGCCCCATCACGGCGTGGACTTCACCCGCGTTGATGGTCAGGTCCACGCCTTTGAGGATTTGCTTGCCTTCAACTCCCGCGTGGAGGTTTTTGATTTCAAGAATGGGTCGGTTCATCGCGTAAAAAGGATTATTCATTCGTCTCCCAAGAATCTAACTTTTGGCGAATCTGTTCTTCAGTAATTCCGATTTCTTCCTCGGCGATTTTTCTGAACTCGCGCATCACCAAAAAAGCGTTCCCGACTGAAAGGCGTATTCGCCCAAGTTCTCTGAGCAGCTTCTGTTTCTGCCGCAACGTAATTTGGTCTGGTTCGATGTTTGCAAAAATGGCGTGCGCTAACTTGTTTCTGTCCTGACGCGCTTGATCGAGCAGATGTTTCAAGTTTCTATCTGAAAGGCCATTTCCGTTTCTCAAAGTGTTTATCAAGTCACCGAGATTTTGTTTTAGCAGAAATCCTTCAACGTCTTTGAAATCCCTCTTATTAACCTTGATTTTCCCCAACGCTTCATTTGTTAGTAAAAACAGTTTGAATTCCTTTTCCAACTTTTGTGCATAGTACATCGTGCGCCCAAAATGTTCGCACAGTTCTTCGTCGGGCGGCGGATATGGTGCTGGTTTCCGAATCTGCTTCATTTGCTATAGTTGGTATTTCTGATCAACCCACGCTTCCCTCCAAACTCACCCCCAGCAGCTTCTGCGCTTCGACGGCAAATTCCATCGGCAGTTCCTTGAACACTTCCTTGCAGAAGCCATTCACGATCATGTTCACGGCGTCCTGGGTCGCGATGCCGCGCTGGTTGCAGTAAAAAATCTGGTCCTCGCCGATCTTCGAGGTGGTCGCCTCGTGCTCGACGCTCGCCGTGGTATTCTTCACTTCGATGTAGGGAAACGTATGAGCGCCGCACTTTGCGCCGATCAGCATCGAGTCGCACTGTGAAAAGTTACGGGCGTTCGCCGCGCCCGGCTGGATTTTTACCAGCCCGCGATAACTGTTCTGCCCGTGCCCTGCGGAGATGCCCTTCGAAATGATAGTGCTGCGGGTGTTTTTGCCGATGTGCACCATCTTGGTGCCGGTGTCCGCCTGCTGATAATTGTTCGTCACCGCGACAGAATAAAACTCGCCAATGGAATTCTCGCCCTGCAGCACGCAGCTCGGATATTTCCAGGTGATGGCTGACCCGGTCTCGACCTGCGTCCAGGAAATCTTCGAGTTGCGCCCTTTGCACAGACCGCGCTTGGTGACGAAATTGTAAATCCCACCCTTGCCCTGTTCATCGCCCGGGTACCAGTTCTGCACCGTCGAGTATTTGATCTGGGCGTTGTCGAGCGCGATGAGTTCGACGACCGCCGCGTGAAGCTGGTTTTCATCGCGCATCGGCGCCGTGCAGCCTTCGAGATAGCTTACGGAAGCGCCTTCA
>DATNDF010000230.1 GCA_035607015.1 Candidatus Angelobacter sp.
GTTCAAAGTGGTGATCGGCCGGAAGACGAAAATGCCTTGCGGCTGCGAAGTGACCAAGGAAATGGGAGTCAACACCTGGGCGGCCTTCGCCGGCGTCGATGACAACGCGATCGTGGACGGCGATTTCGCCGTGCACGAAGACGAATTGCAGGGCGTCCTCAAGGCGTTGCGCCGGGGCGGCATCAACATCGTGGCCATCCATCATCACATGGTCGGAGAGACGCCGCGCACCCTCTTTTTGCATTATTGGGGCCGGGGAAAGGCGACCGAGCTCGGCCGAGCGTTGAAGGCGGCGCTCTCCCTGCAGCGGCTTTGAATCGCCCGCGCGATCGCGCGGGCAGCGTTTGCCAAACGTATCAGGGGCGCGGAATTTCGGGCCCGGCGCCCGACTGGCGGCGGAAGTCACCGGCAGGAAAAATCAATGAATCTCGTCCGACCCGCTCTACGGCGGCCGTTCACGGTCGTGGTGATCGTGGTTGGCGTCGTGCTGGCGTCGGTTCTGGCGCTGCGCCAGATGCCGCGGGACATTTTTCCGGGCCTCGGCATTCCCACGATTTACGTCGCGCAGCCGTACGGCGGCATGGATCCGGCACAAATGGAAGGTTACCTGACGTATTATTATGAATATCACTTCCTTTACATCACTGGCATCGAACACGTCGAATCAAAGTCGATCCTGGGTGCCTCGATCATCAAACTGCAGTTCTATTCCGGCACCGACATGTCACAGGCGATGTCGGAAACGGTGGCCTATGTCAACCGCGCCCGCGCGTTTATGCCGCCGGGCACCGTCCCGCCTTTCATCATGCGATTCGACGCCGGCAGTGTTCCGGTGGGCAATCTTGTATTCTCCAGCGAGACACGCTCTGTCGGCGAAATGCAGGATCTCGCGCTCAATCGCGTGCGCCCGTTGTTCGCCACCTTGCCCGGTGTTTCCGCGCCTCCGCCCTTCGGAGGCAGCGCCCGCAGCATTGTCGTGGACCTGAAGCCCGACCGTCTGCGCGCCTGCAACATGTCGCCGGACGAGGTCGTCGCCGCCATCGCCGCCGCCAACACGATCAGTCCTTCCGGTAACATGGCACTGGGCGACAAGTATCCGATGGTGCCGCTGAACTCCGTCGTGAAGAACATCAAGGATCTCGAACGCGTTCCGATCCGGACGGGCTCATATCCGGCCATCTTTGTGCGCGACGTGGCTCAAGTCATCGATGGCTCGGATATTGTCACCTGTTACGCCCTCGTGAACGGACGGCGGACCGTTTACATACCGGTCACCAAGCGCGCCGACGCTTCCACGCTTTCGGTCGTGAACCTGGTCAAGAAAAACATTCCAAAGTTTCAAAGCGTTTTGCCGGACGACGTGAAAGTGAGCTATGAGTTCGATCAGTCGCCTTACGTCACCCGCGCCATCAACGGGCTGACGCTCGAAGGCGCGCTGGGGGCGATTCTGACCGGCCTGATGGTGCTGATGTTTCTGCGCGACTGGCGCAGCGCGCTGATGGTTGTGATCAACATTCCCCTCTCACTCCTCGGTTCGCTGGCGGCGCTGTGGATCACTCACCAGACGGTCAACATCATGACGCTCGGTGGCCTGGCCCTGGCCGTTGGCATCCTCGTGGACATGTCAACGGTGGTCGTCGAAAACATTCACACCCATCTTTCGCGCGGCAGGCCGGTGGGGCGGGCGGTGGTTGACTCGGGGGGAGAAGTCGCGGTGCCGTTGCTGGTTTCGATGTTGTGCGTGCTGGCGGTGTTCGTTCCGTCGTTCTTCATGGTCGGCGCGGCCCGGGCTTTGTTCGTCCCGCTTTCTCTCGCTGTCGGTTTCTCCATGCTTGGTTCCTACCTCCTTTCGAGCACGTTGATTCCGATTCTCTCGGTGTGGATCCTGCGCAGCCACGCTGCGCAAGCCGAAGGCCCCGCGTTCGTCACGTTCCAAAAGCGCTACTCCGCGTTTGTGAGCCGGACGGTGCGGCGACCCTGGTCTGTCGTGACGGCTTATCTGGCCGGTGCTGCCCTCGTGATCGTTTTCATCGGCGCCAGGCTCGGCACAGAAATCTTTCCGAAAGTTGAGGCGGGACAACTTCAACTGCGCCTTCGGGCGCCCGCCGGCACACGTGTGGAAGGTACGGAGGCCATCGCTCTCCGGGCGCTTGACCTGATCAAAAAGGAGGTCGGCCCGGAAAATGTGGAGATCACGCTCGGGTTTGTCGGGGTACACGCGCCGAGTTATCCCATCAACCTTGTTTATCTTTGGAACGGTGGCTCGGAGGAAGGCGTGGTGCAGGTGCAGTTGAAACCCAACGCACCGGTCCGCAGCGGGGAATTGAAGGAGCGGCTGCGCGGGAAGCTCGCCGCGCAGCTGCCCGGCGTGCAGTTCTCGTTTGAGCCCGCCGACATCGTGAGCCGGGTCATGAGCCTCGGCGCGTCAACTCCGATTGAAGTCGCCGTGAGCGGACCGGACCTGCGCGCTGACCGGGAATTCGCGGAACGGATCCGGGAAAAACTTTCCGCGCTGCCTGCGCTGCGCGACTTGCAATTCGGCCAGACGCTGGATTATCCCACGGTCGAGGTGGCGCTAAACCGCGAGCGAGCCGGATTGATGGGCGTGAAGATGGGCGACGCGTCGCGCTCATTGGTCGCGGCCACCTCGTCGAGCCGGTTCACCACGCCCGTTTACTGGGCCGACCCGAACAGCGGCGTGGCTTACCAGATTCAGGTGCAGATCCCGCAGGTCCGGATGAATTCACTGGACGAAATCAAAAACGTCCCGGTCGCTTACCGTGACGGAAAGGCCATTCTGCTGCGGAACGTCGCCGCGGTGAGCGGCGGCACCACCATCGGCCAGTATGAACGCTACAATATGCAACGTCTGGTGACATTGACGGCGAACCTCCAAGGTGCCGACCTTGGGTCAGCAGCGAGGGCGGTGACGCGCACCATCAATGAACTGGGCGCCCCGCCTCCGCGAGTCAACGTCTCGGTACGCGGACAGATTGTTCCGATGCAACAAATGCTCGGAGGACTCCGCACCGGGCTGCTGCTCGCCGTGGTGGCTGTTTTTCTGTTGTTGGCAGCGAACTTTCAATCGTTGAACCTCGCCCTGGCCGTGATTTCGGCCGTGCCCGCGGTGATCGCCGGTGTGGCCTTGACGCTCTGGCTGACCGGCACGACGCTCAACGTCCAATCGTTCATGGGCGCCATCATGGCTGTCGGAGTGGCCGTGGCAAATGCAATCCTGCTTGCCACGTTCGCCGAGCGCAGCCGCCTGGGTGGAGCGACGTCCGAAGAGGCGGCAATTGAAGGAGCGCGAAGCCGGCTGCGCCCGATTCTCATGACCAGCCTGGCAATGATCGCGGGAATGCTGCCGATGGCGCTCGGTCTGGGTGAAAGCGGAGAGCAAGCGGCGCCCCTGGGACGCGCGGTGGTGGGCGGCCTTGCAGCGGCGACGCTGGCTACGTTGCTGGTGTTGCCATCCATGTTCGCCCTGCTTCAAGCGCGCAGCAGCCGCCGGTCTGGGTCACTCGATCCCGATGATCCTCGGAACGCGAGCGCGGCGGCGGTCAATTCATCATCCGGATGGCAGAAAGGAATCACCCTGTGAGAAGGCAAATCGTTCGACGGCTCGGAATCCTTTTGGCCGCCTGTCTGTGCGGCTTTTTATGCGGGTGCGGTCGGTCTGGTTCCGCTGCCGGGCCGACGGAAGCGCCGGAACCGCTGATGGTTCATGTCACTCACCCGCGCAAGGGACAAATCACGCGGATTGTCACTTTGCCGTGTGAAATCAAGCCTTACCAGCAGGCGACGCTCTACGCGAAAGTCGGCGGCTATTTGAAATCCATCGCGGTGGACAAAGGTGACGACGTCAAAGAGGGTGCTGTCCTCGCAGAAATCGAAGTGCCCGAATTGCTGGCTGACCTGGCGAAATACAAAGCCGAGGTTGAAGTTGCGGAAATTGATTTCCGGCGCGTGAGCGACGCGCAGAGGAAGGCGCCCGACCTGGTGGTGCCCCAGACGGTGGACAACGCGAAAGGCAAACTGGACATTGCGAGGGCAAACCTGACACGAGCGGAAACGCTGCTGAGTTTCGCCAGGATTACCGCTCCATTTTCCGGTGTGGTGACCCGCCGATTGGTGGACCCGGGCGCCTTCATACCGGCCGCGACTTCGGGCAGCGCGGCCCAGAGCGCGGCGCTTCTCACTTTGATGGATTTTGACAAGGTTCGAGTCCAGGTCGCCGTCCCCGAAGCGGAGGTTCCATTTATTAAAAACGGCCTGTCCGTCAAGGTAACGGTCGAGGAACTCGCCGGACGAGTTTATGAGGGAACCGTCACGCGCTATGCGGCGGCGCTTGATGATGCCACGAAGACCATGTTGAGCGAAATCGAGATCTCCAATCCCCGACGAGAATTACGGCCGGGAATGTTTGCGATGGCCAGAATCGCGGTCGAACTGAAGAACAATGCGCTCCTGCTTCCCGTCGAAGCCGTGGTCGTTGAAAAAGCGAGAAACTCGGTGTT
>DATNDF010000231.1 GCA_035607015.1 Candidatus Angelobacter sp.
TCGTCGTCGCGCCGCTCCCGCTCATCGTCCCCCCCGTCCAACCCAGCACCCCGCTCACCGTCAGCACCCCCGCCCCGCTCAGGGTGCCCCCGCTCAACGTCCCGCCAGCGCTTGTCGCGTTGCCGTTGAAGTTCGCCGTCCCCCCACTGACCACCGTGCTCCCGCTCACCGTGTAGCCCCCGTTCACGTCCACGCTCCCGCCGCTGAAACTCACCGTCCCCGCCGCGCTCACCGTCGAGTTGGTCTCCAAAATCATCGGCCCGCCGGCAAAGTTCAACGTCGCTCCCGCCACCGCGTTGAACGTCCCCTGGCTGTCCCCCCCGCCATTCAAACTCATCGTCCCGCTCTGCACCAGCAGGCTGCCGTTGTTGTTGAACGCCGGGCCAATGGCCGTGCTGCCCGTCCCGCCGCTCTTTTCAAACGTCCCCGTGTTGTTGATCGTCGCCACGCCCCCGAGGTTGTTCTGGAAACTGGTGTCCCCGGCCACGTCGAACGTGCCCCCGTTGTTGAACACCGCCCCCTGTCCGCTCCACAGGTCCCCTCCGCTCAAACTCGTCGTCCCGTTGTTGTTGATCGTCCGCTGCCCCAGCAGCTTGTTGTTCGTCCCGCTCAACACCAGACTCCCACCGTTGGCGATCGTCGTCGCGCCGCTCCCGCTCATCGTCCCCCCCGTCCAACCCAGCACCCCGCTCACCGTCAGCACCCCCGCCCCGCTCAGGGTGCCACTGGAGAGATCCAGACTGCCAACCGTGGAGTCGGCTTCAACGGTGACAGTGACGCCCAGAGCCAGAATCGCCTTGTCGGCCGATCCTGGAACCTGGCTGGGGCTCCAGTTCGCAGCGGTGTTCCAGTCGCCACCCGCACCGTTGGTCCAGGTGATGTCCGCCGCATCGAGCGAAAGCGAAATTCCCAGGAGAGCGCCAAGCGCAGTCAACAGGCTAATGTTGTTAAACCATTGCTTCATAGATAGTTTCTCCTCAAGTTCGCTTTTGATGTAATGGGGCACGGCTCACCATAGGGCTTAACTCGCGGCCTGGAGAGCCGTTTTAACAAAAAACTGTTAGAACTTGCCGCCGCTCACGAGTTAGCCGGGAGAAAGAACTCGACAGAGCGCGCCGAAGTTTTAAGAGAAGCGCATCGGCAGCCACCGCACCATGCCCTCTAACCCGGACGATACAATCCCCACGCGGCAAAGCCTGCTGGAGCGGCTGAAGAACTGGGAGGACCAGACGGGCTGGCAGGATTTTTTTCATACCTACTGGAAACTCATTTATGGTGTCGCGAGGCAGGCAGGCCTGACGGATGCCGAGGCACAGGATGTGGTGCAGGAAACCGTCATTTCCGTGGCAAAAAAAATGGGAGCGTTCAAAACCGACCCGGCTTTCGGCTCGTTCAAGAGCTGGTTGCTCCAGATCACGCGCCGGCGAATCGTCGATCAGTTCCGCAAGCGGCCGCGCCAAATCGAGTTCAGAAAGGGCCGCACGGACGGCACAGCCCGCACGCCCACGTTGGAAGCGATTCCCGACCCGGGCGCCCAGGAGTTGGAAACGATCTGGCAGGAGGAGTGGCGGCGCAACCTGGTGGACGTGGCGTTAGGAAGAGTGAAGCGGCTTGTCAGCTCGAAACAGTTTCTGCTGTTCCACCAACAGGCGTTCAAACAATGGCCGCCGCGAAAAGTCGCCGCGAAATACGGGGTGAGCATGGCGCAGGTTTACATGGCCAAATACCGCGTTGCGGGCATCCTCAAACGCGAAATCAAGAAACTGGAGCAACGGCTCTCCCGGTAAAAGCTGTTGCGGCAATTCACGGAAAGATTTAACAAGGATCCGTTCCGCACAAGTTATGTCCGAAGCTGTGGCACGGTCAGGTGTTCCCGATGGGTCCACGACTTCGGCGGGTCGTTCCCCAAGTCGGGCTATCCGCCCCCCGCCGCGCATTCCCGATTATGAACTCCTGCGCCGCATCGGCCACGGCAGTTACGGGGACGTCTGGATTGCGCGGAGCGCCACCGGAGCATATCGTGCGGTCAAGATCGTTTATCGCGATACTTTCGGGAGCAGCCGACCCTTCGAACGCGAATTTGAAGGCATTCGAAGATTTGAACCCATTTCGCGCCTGCACACGAGTCAGGTGGACATCCTCCACGTCGGGCGCACCGACGGTTGTTTCTATTACGTGATGGAACTCGCGGACGACTGCGCGGAAGGCCAGCGCATCGATCCCGAGCATTACTCGCCCCGAACGGTGCGGAGTGAAATAGCGCGCCGGGGCAGTCTGCCCTGGGAGGAATGCCTGCACATTGGACTTTCACTGACGATGGCGCTGGAAAATCTGCACGGACACGGTCTCGTCCACCGCGACATCAAGCCATCGAACATTATTTTTGTAAACGGCGTCCCCAAACTCGCTGACATCGGGCTCGTGACCCGGGCCGACGCGACCATTTCCTTTGCCGGCACGGAAGGTTACATCCCGCCGGAAGGCCCCGGAACCGTTGCTGCCGATCTCTACAGTCTGGGCAAGGTCCTCTATGAGATCTCAACCGGCAAGGACCGACAGGACTTTCCCGAACCACCAACCTTGTGGGACGGAATCTCGAACGAGCGCCTCTGGCGGGAGTGGCACGAAGTGCTGCTGAAAGCCGGCGAGCCGAACCCGCAGTTGCGCTACAGGACGGCGGCGGAACTGCGATCCGATCTGGCGTTGCTGCAAAGCGGTAAATCGGTCAAACGCGTGCATCTTCTGGAAAAGCGACTGGCGCATTTGACCAAAGCCGGTTCAGTCATCGGCATGGTCGCGGTGCTGGCAATGGCCGGGTATTTCTACCAGCAGCGTCAGACCGCACGCGTGCAGAAGCTGGTGCGCGAGGAAATGCGACAGCGCAAGCGGGCCGAGGAAGCCCTGCTGAAATTGGAGATTCAAAAGTCCGACGAACTTTTGCGCAGCGATGATTCAAGCGCCGGCCTTGCCTATCTGGCGCGACTTTTGCGGAATGATCCATCCAACCGCATCGCCGCGGAAAGACTTTTTTCTGCGCTCACACAGCGGACATTCGCCCGACCGGTCGTCGGCCCGATCAAACACGAGAAGGAGATTCTCTATGTGCAGTTCAGTCCGGATGGTCAATCCGTGCTGACGGCCTCGGCCGACCAGACCGCGCGCATCTGGGACGCCGGGACCGGACGTCCGTTGACTGCACCGCTTTCCCATCAGAACGCGGTTTGGTATGCGGAGTTCAGTCCGGACGGACGGCGGGTCGTCACCGCTTCGTTCGACAAGTCCGCACGGATTTGGGACGCCGCTTCGGGGAAACCGGTGACGCAACCACTCCGTCACAAAGACAAATTATGGTCGGCCTGCTTCAACCCGGCGGGCGATCAGGTGGTCACCGCCTCCGAGGACGGAACGGCTCAAATCTGGGCTGCGGCAACCGGCGAGGCCGTCGCGGTCCCGATGCGACATCGTGCCAGCGTGAACGCTGCGCAGTTCAGTCCGGACGGCGCGATCATTGTGACGGCTTCGGACGACCACACCGCTCGTCTCTGGGACGCACGGACCGGGCGGGAGATCGTCGCGCCGCTCGAACACGCCGCGCCGGTCCGGTGCGCGCGTTTCAGCCCGGACGGACGGCTCGTCGTGACCGCCTCCGAAGATGGGACAGCAGCCCTCTGGGAAACGCGATCGGGGCGGCGCGTCGGTCGTCCACTTAGGCACGCTGCCGCAGTTGTATTTGCCCGGTTCAGCACAGATGGTCAGCACGTCGTGACCGCTTCAGCGGATCGGACTGCAAGAATTTGGGATGCCGAGACCGACCAGATGATCGGCGGGCCACTGCGACACTTTGGCTACGTTCGTTTCGCGGAGTTCAGTCCGGACAATCAAAGAATCGTGACGGTTTCGACTGATCGGACCGCCAGAATCTGGAGCGCAACCACCGGGGTTCCGCTGTTCGAGCCGATGCACCTGGGTGGCGAGGTCAAGGCCGCAAAGTTCAGTCCGGATGGTTCGAGGATCGTGACAGCTGATTCGAGCGGCGCAGCGTTGATCTGGAACGTCAGATCATCTCAGGCGGCAAACCGTGGCGCCCGGCACCAAAGCGCGGTGAACTCCGTCTGTTTCAGTCGGGACGGCCGGCGCGTGATCACGTCCTCAGACGACAGAACGGCCCGTATCTGGGACGCGTCCTCCGCGCGCGAGTTGATTCCGCCGCTCCAACACTCCGCCGCAGTCCTCGCAGCGTTGTTCAGTCGCGACGGCCAGCGCGCGATTACGTCTTCCGCCGATGGAACCGTTCATCTCTGGGACCTGCGCACGGGTCGTGACCTGGTGAAACCATTCCGCCATGACGCCGCAGTCCGCATCGTCAAATTCGATTCCCGGGAAGAGCACATCCTGACAGCAGACGACAACGGGACTGTTCGTGTCCGGGATGCCCGGACAGGAAGGGAGGTGATGGGTGCGCTTCATTATTCCAGTGAGATACGGGCGGCCCAATTCAGCCGGGATGGCGGGCGGGTGATAGCCTGTGCGTCGGACAACTGGGCGCAGATCTGGAACGTGGCAACCGGGCGGCCTTCGAGCGAGCCGCTGCGCCATGGCAATGTTGTGTGGCATGCTGAATTCAGCCCGGATGGACACCGCGCCGTCACGGCATCCAGCGACGGAACGGCCAGAATTTGGGATTCGGTCTCGGGCCGCGAGGCGGCGAAGCCTCTCCGGCATTCCGGCCGCGTTCGGTTCGCCCGGTTCAGCCCCGACGGAAAACGCATCGTTACCATCTGCCCGGATAATACGGCGACAATCTGGAACGTCGCGGAGTGCCGGGTCGCAGCGGAACCGATCAAACACGGCGGCGAAATCCTGTGCGTCGAGTTCAGTCCGGATGGGCGGCGAATTCTCACCGCGTCCCGCGATCATACCGCCCGCGTCTGGGACACGTTTACCGGGCTGCCGCTTTCAGAACCATTCCAGCATGCGGCGGCGGTGACGTGCGCCGCGTTCAGTCCCGACGGCCAGCGGATCGTGACGGCGTGCCAGGACGGCCTGTGGCGCATTTGGGACGTGCCTGACGCAACGCTTCCGACGCCGGATTGGTTGTCACGCTTGGCGGAGGCCCTGGCCGGCCAGCGGTTGGACGAGGCCCAAATCACCTGCCCGGCGATCGAGGAGTTCCTGGGGCTGAAAAAAACCGTGGCAGAAAGTTCGTCCGTGGACCTTTACACGACCTGGGCCAGGGAACTGTTGCGAGATTAACATCACCCGGAACCGACTCTCCCTGCGACCTACTGCCGCTCATATTCGCCTTTGCCGGTTTTTTTGAGAACGGTGAAACCGGCCTTCTTCGCGTCCGTGATCGAGAGCGGCTTCAGTTTTACCGGCGAGTTGAATGTGGAGATCACCTTGCGCACGGGCTTTTTGCAAGCCGGGCATTGCGTCAGGGGCGCCGCGCTCAATGGCCGGCGCAGGGTAAACTTTCCGCCACAAGCCTTGCATTCGCCGTCGCACAATTCGTATTCGTAAATGGGCATGGTCGAAACCGATGATTCCGTCCTATGATTGCAGACTTTCTCCCGTTCTTCAACACCCCGCCAGGCAGTGCGTCAAATACGGGAGCAATTGCTTCTTGCGCGAAACGACGCCTTCGAGTTCGTAAATTCCCGGTTCGAGTTCGGGGTAGTCAACCTTCTGCAGGAATTGCTCCGAACCGGCAATCACCAGCAGCGAGGTCTGCTTGACCACGTCGGTGACCAGCAGCGCGCAAAAGAAATAGCCCTTGTTCGCGCGCAACGCTTCCAGCGCCGCCACCACGTCCCGCTTCCGCTTCCAGAACGCGTCGAAACCGATCTCCTCGATTTGCGCCACGCTGAAACTGCGGCCCTGCTCCGCGTATTCCTTGCAATCAGTCGCGATGGCCTGCGCCGCCGGCTTCGAGACCAGCAACGACCCGGAGGCAAAGAGTTTTTCAGTGAACTCGCCCGCATTGACCCCCGAGATTCTCTCCAGTCGCGTCAGGATCTCAACGTCGCGCCCGGTCGTCGTCGGCGAGGTGAGATTCAAAGTGTCCGAGACCAGCCCCGCCAGCAGCAACCCGGCGATCTGCCCGGTGAGCTCGACGCCGTGGCGGAAAAAACAATCAGCCACGATGCTGCTCGTCGAGCCCACAGGCTCGTTGTGGAACAGGATCGGCTGGTGCGTCGTGAGCGCCCCGATGCGATGGTGGTCGATGATTTCCAGGATTTCGACCTGGCCGGCCCCGTGCACCGCCTGTGAAAGCTCGTTGTGATCCACGAGAATGAGCTGCCGCTCCACTTTTCTCAGGAAGTCGGATTTTGACAGGATGCCGACGACCTTCTTGTGATCGTCCAGGACGGGAAACGCGTGGAACTGCGACCCGGCGGCGAGCCGCTGAACCGCCGACAACGGTTCATCTTCGTGAAAGGTGAGGAAATGCTCGTGCAGCATGTGCCCGACCGTGATCGCCGTCCGACACAGCATGGCGGTCGTCGCGGAATCGTGCGGCGACAACAGCAGGCTGACTTCGTTGCGCCGGGCGGCTTCGATCACTTCAGGCTCGACCGGCAGGCCACCGGTCACCACGACCACGCGCACGCGCTCGTCGATGGCAAGCATCTGAATATTCTGCCGGTCCCCCACGATGACGATCAGTTTTTCACGCGGGTAGCGTGGGAGCCGCTGCGCGAACGAATTCACGTTCATCGCGCCGATCATCAGCACGAGGTCCTCCTCGCGGTCGGGCTCGCTCGCGATAATCATCTTCGCGTTCAGCGTCCGGGCCAGGTTGCGGAGCGAGGCCAGCACGCGGCGGGAATCGAAGACCCGGTTCGGCGCGGGGAAAAAGAACTTGCTCATCTTGAAGACGGAGACGATGCCCCGGCACGTCCGATCCTCGTTCAGGATTGGCAGCGCGCGAATGTTCTTGTCATCCATGATGCCAAGCGCCTCCGCGACCGTGGCGCCGGGCGGGACACTGACGACGCTGGTCTGCATCACGTCGCGGATTTTCGGCGCGACGTCGGCGACAAATCGCGGGGGTGGCGCCCCGAACGTCTTCAGAACAAAATCAATCCGATCGTTGGTGTCGCCGCAGCGCGCGGCGACGGCGCGCGGCATGCCCGTGCGGCGTTTGAACTCGGCATAACCGATGGCCGAGCAGATCGCGTCGGTGTCCGGATTCCGATGACCGATGACCAGAACTTCACTCATTCAGAGCGCGAGAAACTAAGCGCAAGCCACCTGCCCTCGCAAGCACAAGCGGGTTACTTTGCTGAAAACCTTGAACTCACGGGGCGGGTCTCATTTAATCACCGCGTGCCTGCCAAAGTCATCGCCATCGCCAACCAGAAGGGCGGGGTGGGCAAGACCACCACCGCGGTCAGCCTCGCCGCCTGTCTCGCGTCGGTCGGCAGACGCGTGCTGTTCATTGACCTCGACCCACAGGCCAACGCCACCAGCGGACTGGGCGTCGAGAAGGTCGAAGGCGCGAGCGCCTACCGGCCGCTGCTCGGCGAGGGCGCGTTGAACGAAAAAGTTCAGCGGACAGCCTACGAACGCCTCGACATCATCCCCAGCGAAGTGGACATGTGCGGCGCGGAAATCGAACTGTCGCGATTGGAAAACCATTTGCACCGGTTGCGCCAGGCCCTCCAACCGCTGCGTGACGGTGACGGCCACGAACTGATCATTGTGGACTGCCCGCCCTCGCTTGGAATTCTCACACTTAACGCCTTCGCCGCTGCCGATTATCTCATCGTCCCGCTGCAGTGCGAGTATTACGCGCTCGAAGGTGTCGCGATGATCAACCGGATCCTCGGCCAGATACGAGAGTCAGGGACAAACGCGAGCCTTGAACTGCTCGGCGTGCTGATGACCATGTTCGACGGGCGCACGAATCTTTCGCACCAGGTCGTCGGTGAAGTCCGCCAGCATTTCGGCCCGGTGGTGTTCGACACGGTGATCCCGCGCACAACACGGCTCGCCGAAGCCCCGAGTTTCGGCAAACCCATCACTTACTATGACAAGTACAGCACCGGCGCGGCCGCATACGAGGTCTTGACCCAAGAAGTGCTGGCAAGGTTGAAAATATAGAACCGGCTTTTCCTCCTGCTCGAACATACCGGGACGCCGAACGACGTTCGTTCGCGCGCGTTGAATCAGGCACGGGGTGAAGCTCGCCCTTCTTTCGGGAGGATTGGCGCCGGTCACCCCTTGAATGACTGCAACATTTCCAACATCTCCCGGTCCAGCTTGTGCCCGTGCCAGTCCTCGTACTTCACGTCCGCGCGGCCGCTGTCGAGGATGCCAAATCCGCCGCTGAAATTCCACATTGCCCAGCCCCAGCCGGCCTGCTTCCATAAATCCAGACAGTCACGCAGCCAGGCGAGGACGATTTTGTGCGGTGTCCGGTTGAACGCGCCAAACTCGCCAACCATTACGCCGACGCCCCGAGCTTCAAGCTTCTTCCACGGTTCGATCTGCCGCTCGCGCAGCGTCTCCTTGTTCCAGAGTGTGTCGCCTTCCTTGATCGGCCAGGTTGGTTCAGACCATTTGTCCGCGCCGTTCACCCATGACGCCTGGTAATGCGACACGTGCGATGGCCGGTACCCGCGCGTCGCCGCCGCCACGCCCAGACCCAGCAACTCTGTCGGAGCGACGTTTCCCCACTCGCGCCCATCGCAGATGATGAGTCGTTTCTCGTCGTGCTTGCGAATGGCTTCGACGATGTGGGCCACGACGCGACGATAAGTGTCTGCTTCGAGCTTCGCCGGTTCGTTGAACAGGTTGAAACTGAGGACGCGATTCGGAATGCCCTGGTAACGCTTCGCGAATGTTGCCCAGTGCAGCGCGCAGACTCGCAGCGCCTCGTCGTTGCTCCAGACAGGCTTCGGCTCCGGCGGTTGGGCGACGGTGTAGCCGGGCGCGCGATGGAAGTTCAGATTGACGTGGACCCCGTGCGTTTCGCCGAACTTCACGGCTTCATCAATTTCCTTCAACGTCGGCTCGTGAAACTTCGTCCAGTCATTGTCTTCAATCCACATCCGGTAATCCATCGGCAGCCGCACAAAATTGAACCCGAGTTCGGCGATCCACTCGAAGTCCGTTTCGTTGAAGCGGTGGTTCTGGCCGTTGAATTTTTCCAGCAGGTTGAAGCCGTGCCAGCGCGGCAGCTTCTTTGCCGACGGTTCGGGCAACACCCCTGGCGCCGCCGCGAAAAGTCTGGTATCGGCAAGCCCGCCAATACCCAGGGCGGTTCCCGCCACGGCGGTGCGTGACAAAAACGTTCTGCGGGAAATATGATTTTGCATGGTTGATTTGACTGGACGATACGCTTCTAATTCACTGAACCAACAAAGAATTTCGATGCCCGCGCGACTCAAACAAAAAATACGCCCGCTCGCGCCTCGCTCCGGCCCTGCGTTGGTTTCGCGCCGGCAATTCCTGCGGACAGCCGGGACGCTGGGTCTGCTCGCGTTGACCGGGACCAGCCCGCAGGCCGAACAGGCCGGTGGCGGTTTTCTTTCCGAGTTCTTTTCCTTCGACCGCGAAATCCAGAAATTCATGGCGGCGCGCAAGGTTCCCGGCGGCGCACTCGCCGTGGTGAAGGATAACCGGCTCGTTTACACGCGCGGCTACGGCTGGGCGGACCGAGAGAACAAGATTTCAGTCAAACCGACGTCGCTGTTCCGCATCGCCAGCATCTCCAAACCGTTCACCGCCGTCGCGGTGTTGAAACTGATCGAAGAGGGAAAGCTGGGTCTGGACGCGCGCGTCTGGGACGTGCTCGGCCTGGAGTCTTGGATTCCTGACGGGAAGAAGGCCGACGAGCGATGGAAGGGTATCGCGACTCGTCATCTGCTCCATCACACCGGTGGCTGGGATCGCGACAAGAGTTTCGATCCGATGTTTCGCCCGCGTGAAATCGCGAAGTCATTGGGGGTTTCAAGCCCGCCCGGTCCACGCGACGTCATTCGTTACATGCTTGGACAGCCGCTCGATTTCGATCCCGGCGCACGCTACGCCTACTCGAATTTCGGCTATTGCATTCTGGGCCGCGTGATCGAAAAGATCACCGGCCTGGCCTACGGGGAGTTTGTTCAGAAGAATGTACTGTCGCCGATTGGCATCATACGAATGCGGCTCGGCGCTTCGCTGGAAGACAAGCGAGCGGACGGTGAAGTGCGCTACTACACGCCGGGCGATGAAATGGCTGAGAGCGTGTTCGGTGACCATTCCGAAAAAGTGCGCTGGCCGTACGGCGGTTTTTGTTTGGAAGCGATGGACGCGCATGGCGGTTGGATTGCGTCGGCGGTTGATCTGGCCCGTTTCGCCGCCGCGCTTCACGACTCTGAACACAGTTTGTTGCTCAAACCGGAAACGATTCGGACGATGCACGCGCCGCCGGAACCGCCGGTGTTCCGGAACGACGACGGATCGTTGAAGGATCATTATTACGGCTGTGGCTGGTTGGTGCGGCCGGTTGGCAAAGAAGGCGGAGCCAATTACTGGCACAACGGCAGTCTGCCGGGAACTTACACGTTGCTGGTTCGACGTTACGACGGCGTGAGTTGGGCCGTGCTTTTCAATCAGCGTTCGGACGATGACAAGCTGCCCGATGGAGAGATTGATCCCGCCCTGCATCGCGCGGCCGACGCAGTCCACCAGTGGCCGACGTTCGATCTGTTTCCGAATTATCGTCGGGCTTGAACCGCGTCGGGCGCGGCACGGTTTTTCAACTCCCTTCGGTCACGCATGAACCGACGTATTCTGTTGATCGCGAATCCCGGTGCCGCGGCGGGCCGGGCAACCGGGCGCTGGGAAAATCTGCTGGGCGGACTGCGGCGGCGAAATCTCAGGTTCGATTACGTGATCACCGAACGTCCGCGCCAGGGTGTGATCCTCGCGCAGGAAGCGAGCGGCAAGTATGATGTAATTGCCGCGGTTGGCGGCGACGGAACCATGAACGAGGTGGCCAACGGCCTCCTGCTCGCAGGCGACACGAAAGCCGCCCTCGCCGTCATTCCGTTCGGCACCGGCAACGACCTCGCCCGAATGATCGGAATTCGGAGTGTTGAAGTCGCGCTGGACGCGCTCGCCCGGGGCGCGTCCCGACAAATCGACGCCATCGAGGTTTCCTGTCACGAGCACGGCAAACCAACGAAACATTTCGCGTTGCTCTACGCAGCGGCCGGTTTTGCCGGTGAAGTGGGCAAACACACCACGCCAACCGTCAAAGCGATCTTCGGGACGCGGTTCTGTTACTCAGTCGGATTCTTTCGCGCGCTGCTCTCTTTTGAATCTCCAACCATGCGCGTGCGGTGCGGTGAACAGGCGTTCGAGGGCAGGATGTTTCTCGTCTCGGCGGCAAAAGCCGAAGTGATCGGCGGTGGCACCATGCGCCTTTCGCCCGGCGCAAAGATGGACGACGGCAAACTCACCGTGAACATCGTGGGGAACCTTGGGCGGCTGGAAACGTTGCGATGTTTTCCGCGCTTGCTCAAGGGAACGCACACCACCCATCCGAAAGTGAATTGTTTGACCGCGTCGTCGCTGACCGTGGAATCGGAGCCGGCCGTCGAGCTTCAACTCGATGGCGAACTGATCGGATACACACCGGCGACGTTTGAAGTGAAGCCAAAAGCAATCAGGGTGGTGACGACCCATATCTCCAAGTAGCCGCAACTTTTAAGTTGCGACGGCTTGAGGAACTGTCGCGCAAGCCAAAGCTTGCGACTACAACGCTGGGGCAT
>DATNDF010000232.1 GCA_035607015.1 Candidatus Angelobacter sp.
CGTTGGGGATCGACTCAATGCCAAATTGGTGGGTTACCGGCGTGTTCAAGTCAACGATGTCAATTTTCAACAAAACCACATCCGCGTCATCCTTCGCCAACTGTTCAAGGACGGGACTCAGTTTCCTGCACGGCCCGCACCACTCTGCGTAAAAATCAACGATGGTAATCTTTCCCTCGGTAAGAAGCGAAGGCAGGTCCACTTGTTGGCCACCACGGGAAACAACTCTGATTTTCTCGATCTTGGGCGCGTTCGCTTTTATTCGAGCAGCGTCGTCCGCGGCGGCTCTGGCGACCGCAGCCTTGTCTGCTGCTTCGGCTGCCGCGACAAACTGCGGATCAAGTTTTGCGAGCCGCAGCGGTTGATCCCTCTCGACCTTCAGCACGAGATTCTGATGGTCAAACTGGATCCTCCAGTCCGCGTAAAGCCAAAGCGCACCCTGCGTGGTTTGAAGCCTGCCCGTGGGTTTGCCCAACGTCGATTCCACTTCTCCAGCACCTTTACCCACGAGAGTGGCAGCGTCTGTTTTGGCCGGCTTTGAGTCGGCGCTGGATGGTTTCGGGGCACTAGCGGAGGGAGCAGGGACTTCCCCTTGCAAGCCTGGGCCGGACCGCGAAGAACTTTTCTGTGAATCGGGTTCACCATTTCCATCCGCGCCGCGAGCTGGCAACGAAATCAGCACTCCCAGGCAAATGAGCAGGAGTGGCGATTGGCCGGAAAACCGCATTGAAAGTGCCCTCTCAATCAGATTCGTGTTTTTGTTCATAAACATCAGAAACAGTGATCAGCAATAGGCATTCCATTTGCGGCGTCCGCAATCCGGCCTTCCAGACCTGATTGGCCGACAGACATGGGTGGCCGGCCGGGCGATTGGCCCCCGCTGAAACGGGGGTGATCCGTCGTTGCCCGCACCAGATTCGCGCTTGAAGAATTGATCCGCGGCTGTCACCGTGCGTCCGCAATTCGATCCCAACCAGCTATGAAAACCACATCTTTGTTTTGTGCGACGGGAGCCATCTTACTCCTCGCCGCCGCGTCCAATGCGGCCGCGGACGATCTTGAAAAGATGGCCGGGAAATGGTCGGCCAAAAAGACGACTGACGAAGGACAATCGTACACCCAGACCATTGAGATCAAAAAAGACAAACTGGTCTTCCGAATTGCAGGCAGCGACGGCGCCACCCGCCTGTATGCCACCGGCGACGTGAAGGTCGAGAAGCTTGGCCCGTTCAACATAATGAAGGTCACCAATATCAAAGCGGGCCAGAGCGAAGCCGAGATGAATCCTGTGGACGATGATCGCACGCTCATCTACCAGCTCGGCGACGACACCTGGACCATCGCATCAGACTTCGACAGGGAACGCCGAAGTCCCCCGTCGCTCGCCGTTTACAGGCGTTTGGAAAAATAGATTACTCGTCGCCAAACTGCGGGACGGATGACCGACCCTACGTGCAAGTGCCATCGACCGTGCGCCCTTCGGTTGAGGACCTCGAGGAATTGCGGCCGAACCCGATCGGACGCCCGCTGGAAACAACAGCGTCTAACCCCAGCGAAAGACTTCCTCACGGTCTGAAGATCCAACCCGCACCCGGAGAACACCATCAGCGGGACAAACTCGCATAGCGCGCCTGGACGCGTGCCTCCCGCTCCTACCCCACCCGTCCCGGCCAAACCAGATCGGCCCGAGCACGCGGAACGTCTGATGACTCCTCCTCTTCCAACTGCATTTTCGTCATCCGTCAGAGATTTCGTTCGTTCTTCGATCCGTTAACGTGAGTAGAGTCGCGTGAGCATCGGGCCTCCGATGGACGCGCACACAAATCGTACAGAATGATGTCGCGATTCCGGATTACTTTTCACTTTGGCCAATCACGATTGCCGCAAAAACGTGGGTGGCATACCTCCTGCAGACGCCAGGGAAATGACAATTACGTCCCTCAGCATACGAGCCCCGGAAGCGAAGGCGTTTCGTCGCCGAAGCTCGGTTGTCATCTGCACGCTGGCCTGTGTGCTGTTTTTCTCCGCATCGGGCCCCGCAACACTGCCGCCATTTCGTGAGGCCGTTGTGCCGGCAGCGGACGTTCCGCCTCCTCCACAGGGTCCCGACATTTCCCCCGTCTCGTTTGCCCGCGGAATCGACATTTCGCGCTCTGCCGGTGAACCCACTTTGCAGGATTTCGAGAACATCAGGCGCCAAGGCTACCGCTTCGTCATCGTCAACGGCTGGGGAGGTGTGCATCCCAACGGCCACGCCTGCGCCCAGTTGAGCCGGGCGCGAAGCGCGGGACTGCTCACCGCCGGTTATTGCTATTTGAATTTTGCTTCCGCGTTTGACGGAGGCCGCCAGATTCGCGAGGCCCTTGCCGCGTTTGGTGACGAATCCGCCCACGTCGGTTTCCTCGCGATTGATGTCGAAACCAGCTCGCGGAATCAACTCTCACCGGGGTTGCAATCGGAGCCGCCGGACGCATTTGCGCAGCAACAAGCCGCAACACGGATTGCCGAAGCGGTTCAAGAAGTGCAACGAACAGGGTTGAATGTCGTCATCTATACGAAAAAAGACGACTGGCAGCAAGTAACTGGAGATACTCAACAGTTCAGCAACCTGCCTCTCTGGCATCCGAAAACGATCGGCGGTGACGACCTCAAACAACCCGACCTGGCAAACCCCGGTTGCACTTTTGGTGGATGGACGACGCGCACGGGCAAACAGTACGCATTGGACACGGTCCTGGACAACCCGATGATCCAGGTTGATTTGAACATCTTTGACCTGAGGGTGTTTTCGGCGCGTGGTGCAAATTCCATCGAAACCGCAGGCTTGCGGGTCGCCGCGTCTGACTAGATTCGAACGCCTACAGCCGTAATCAAGTAACGGCCTGTCGCCGCAACCAATCGGGGCCTTCAACACGCCTTCAGCAATTCCGCGAGCCGGTTTGTTACGCCCGAAACGCCGTCTTTCCTGCCAGCCCTGGAAACTCAACAGGGCTGGTGCCCCCAGTCATTGTCCTTTAGCTCCTTTTCGAAAAGCGCCATTTGCTCTTCGGGCGTCAGCTCTTTTGTCGGTGCATCCGCATCGGAGGTTTTGGCACCCGTACCGGCATCTGTCGGCGTCCCGGGAACGGCGATCCCGTCACGACATTTCCCGGTCTCTTCGGGTCCCACAACCGCTTTGTTTTTTTCGGGCAATATCATTTGCTGCCTTATCGTACCACACCATTAGATCACCGCTACCGAAAACCCGGGCTGACCCGGCCTTGGTCGGTGGCCAGACGTCCGGCCATCCTGGTCACTATGGCTGGCGATGGGTGAACCAAGCGTGTCTGCTTTCTGAGAACGTGGGCTGCGTCCCGGCGTGAGCCGGGAGGCCGGGCCACAGCGGTGGGTCGTTAGCTCGAACCCTGAAAGGAAAGAAGACACACGAACTTTATCCTCCATATCGGCAGGGATGTCCACAACGACCCCATCGCCTTTTCCATCGCGTGCGGATTCCCCGGCTTCGCCTGGCCATCACGCAGAAGGAGAACGAGTCGTTGATGGAAGCGATGGCCGCGGTCAGTTGAAGGGCCACGTCGCGGCTTTTTCCCTCATCTCCTTACGGCAGCAACCGGAGCATCTCCCCACACCGGGGCGTCGCTCCCGCTGAATCCAAAATCTTTCAATCCCTCCCCGACAGATGTTTCGCCGCCCGGTCGCCCGATTCAAAACAACCCGGAAGTTTTCACACAGACGCGCGCGGTGTTAGGTGTCTCGTTTGTGTGTCGCATACGCTCGACCATCCGTAAGATATCCATGAAGGTAGTGAAAGCCTGCGATGAAATAAACCTGATTCGGTGACTTCCCCTTCGTGCCCCACTCATCCGCGAGGCGACTGCACGCCTCCAACGTCCGGCGAACGGACCAGATGCGCGGGTATCCAAGTCCGCGGCGCGGACACTGCAATTGGTGAAGCAACGGCTGAATATCTGGCGCGTCGAATGAGAACGAACGATGGGAGTGTGCGAGCGCGTTGCGGAGACTGCGAATCGTCTGCAAATCTGAGTAAACCCAATCGTGAAGCGAGCCAAGGGCGTATGCCAAGTGAATCTTCGCCCAAAAAGATGAAAGCGGACGTGTCGGCTCGAACAAGGGGCCAACCGCCCGCTTGATGACAACGCGACGACGCACAAACGAAGTGCGGAGCAACCGAGCCAACGCAACGTCGAGAACGTGGCAAGCGACAAGGATACAGCCTCGGTCGGACTCGGTGTGCATAGCATCTCCAAATTCATCGAGGTGAACTGGAAGAACGTTTTTTGGCCGTGACATGACGCGGAACGCGATGAAGACACCTAGACCTTATGGCTTGTGGAAGAATTGGCGAGCGTCTGTTTGACTTGTAGCGTTGATTGCCCCGCGGATGCGGGACCGATCCATCTGTTTAGAAGTTCCGAAGAACTGTTCATTAAACAAGAAAGGAAACAGATACTCATGAAATCAGCCCGAAATATCCTCCACCCCGGTTTGGCCGTCCATAAAGAAACCCTCGCCGTTTCACTCGCGCGCGAACCACCGCGCCGCCTGCCTCCCCCTCTTCCTCCACGACCATAATTTCCACCGACCTCACTCCCAGCTCCAGACTCACCAAAACTACGGACAACCTCTCGAGATGTACAACAGTTAGGCCGCTCAGTCTCGGTTTTCATCAATCAATCTCTCCACCAACTCGGCTCCTCCGACACTGTCCTCGCTGCCAGGAAAACGTGAGACCTCCATGTGTCCGTCCTCGAAGACATCGACCTCCACTCGCTCGCCGACCAACGTCAGAGTGACGAGCACCGTATCCTCGCGATTGCGTGAAAGCGTGAAGTGAATCTTTACGTCCTCAAGCCTCTGCAAAAGCTGGAAAAGCGGGTGTGACATGAGAGTGGCCTAGACCTTATGGCTTGTGGAAGAATTGGCGAGCGTCTGTTT
>DATNDF010000233.1 GCA_035607015.1 Candidatus Angelobacter sp.
TGTTCAATCAGTTTGCGGCCAGCAACCAATTGCTGGCCATTTTTGCCCTGGTCGCTCTGCTGGTGCTGTTTTTGACACGGCACCACTTCGATTCGCACACGTTGTTCGGCCAGCTCTCGCTCGGGCTGATTTTCGGCGGCATTGCGGGCAATCTGCTGGATCGTTTCCTTCACAAGCACGTTGTGGATTTCATTTATTTTTATCTGTCGCGGCGAGGGGGCGGTGAAATCGGCTTTCCCGCGTTCAATGTTGCCGACAGCGCCATCTGCACCGGCGTGGGTCTGCTCTTCCTGCTTTCGTGGCAAAAGGACCGGACCGATACTTCGCCTGCCAAGGAGCCCGTCAAACAGAACTGAGTTTTCGGGACGGATAGGGTGAGGCAATGACAACGAATTCTTCCCGCGTGTCCCGCGCGGCGCGACGTCCGCTCGACGCGATCCTCATCGGCGGGCCGACCGCCGTTGGAAAATCCGCCGTGGCCGTCGCCCTCGCCGAACGTATCGACGGCGAGATCGTGTCGGTCGATTCGATGCAGGTTTATCGCGGACTCGACCTCGGCACCGCGAAACCTTCGCCGTCGGACCGGCGGCGGGTTCCGCACCATTTGATTGATGTCGTTGAAGTAAATGAGCCGTTCGACGCCGCCCAATTTGTCCGGCTGGCGCGGTCGGCAGTGGCGCAAATCCGGCAGCGCGGCCGTGTGCCAATCCTTTGCGGCGGCACAGGACTTTACTTCAAAGCGTTTCTCGGAGGGCTTGGCGAAACGCCGGCGGCGGACGCCGCTTTGCGCGCGAAGCTGGAGGCGACGTCCTTGGCCGAATTGCTCCATGAGTTGGAACAAAAGGACCCGGACACTTTTGCGCGGATCGACCGGAAGAATCCACGCCGCGTCATCCGGGCGCTTGAAGTCATTCGCCTGACCGGCAAGCCGTTTTCGCAACTTCGAGCGGTCTGGAATTCTTTGGAAGGGACGCGTTCCACTACGTTCGAAAATTTCAGGGACAACGTGGAAGTTGTCCCTCCTCGTTTCTTCGGCCTCGCGCGTTCCAGCGAGGATTTGCGCGCCCGTATAGACGCACGCGTTGAGGCCATGTTCGCTCGCGGGCTGGTCGAGGAAGCGAAACGATTATTGAAACAAGGACTGGAAGAAAACAAAACCGCGATGCAGGCCATCGGCTACCGGCAGGTTGTTGAACATCTCCGCGGCGGGCGTTCGCTGGACGAAACGATCGAACTCGTCAAAGTGCGGACGCGGCAGTTCGCGAAACGGCAGATGACGTGGTTCCGCCGACAATTCGATCTGGATTGGGTACACCTGAAGCCGGACGTTGACGCCGAACAAACGGCGGCGGAGCTTTTTGAGAGCAGGGGCACCGCACAAAAACTGGCTGGGCCCGAATCAAAGGGGGGACCCTGGCTGAACCGGAATTGACTTCGGCGCATCGTCAAATCCATTCCGGGCTAAGTTTCCGGTTGAGTTCGGACTTTAATCCCCGCCGAATCATGTTATGGTTCCCGCGGTTGCGATTTAAAAATTGAAAGCACTCATACCGACATCGAACAAGAGGACCGAGCGCGTGTTCCTCATAGGAGCCGAACTGAAGTCGCGCACCACCTGGGAGGTTCGTGATTCCCTCGACGAACTGGCCGAACTTGCCACAACGGCCGGGGCCGATATCGTCGGCGACGGCACCCAAAGGCTGGAAGCGCCCGCGTCCGCCACATTCATCGGGAGCGGCAAGGCCGAGGAATTTGCCGGGCATTGCAAGCGCCACGGCGTGGATACGGTGATTTTCGACGACGACCTTTCCCCGGCGCAGAGCCGCAATCTCGAAAGGGTTTTCGATTGCAAGGTGCTTGATCGAACGGTGCTGATTCTCGACATCTTCGCGCGCCGCGCCCGCACACGCGAAGGCAAGTTGCAGGTGGAGCTGGCACAGTTGCAGCATTTGCTGCCGCGGCTGACGCGCTATTGGAGCCACTTGTCGCGGCAAAAAGGCGGCATTGGAATGCGCGGTGGCGAAGGCGAATCGCAGCTCGAAACCGACCGCCGCCGAGTACAGGAGCGCATCGACAGGATCCGCGAGGAATTGGAACTGGTGCGCCGCCAACGCTCGACGCAAAGGTCTGGCCGGCAGCGGCACCTCTGGCCGCTTGCGTCCATCGTCGGTTATACAAACGCCGGAAAGTCCACCTTGCTCAACGCGCTCACGGGCGCCCAGGCGCTGGCCGAGGATAAATTGTTCGCCACGCTCGACCCGACGACGCGGCGTCTGCGCCTGCCGACAAACCAAAGCGTATTGCTCACGGACACGGTGGGATTCATCCGGAAGCTGCCGCACCGACTTGTCGAGGCGTTCAAGGCCACGCTCGAAGAGGTCGTGCAGGCGGATCTGCTGCTGCATGTCGTGGACGCCAGTCATCCGCAGGCCGTGGAGCAAATTACGGCGGTGAATGCCGTGCTTGAAGAAATCGGCGCGGCCGGCCGGCCAACGTTGATGGTCTTCAACAAAATTGACCGGCTGATAAGCGGTGAGCTGCGACACCGCTTGGCCGAACAACTGCCCAACACGGTCGCTGTTTCGGCGAAGACCGGCGAGGGGTTCCCGGCGTTGCTGGCCGAACTCGGCAGTCAGTTGCGGCCGACGCGCGAGTTTCTCGAACTGAAGGTGCCGCACAGCGAGTCGGCGGTGATCGCGCGGCTGCACGCCGTCGGACAGGTGGTGGAGCGCGATTACAACGGCGCCGATGCGCGATTCAAGGCCCGCATCCCGCCGCATCTGCATGCGGAGTTTGCGCCGTTTATCGTGCAGGATTTGCGCATCGCCTGAAACCCGCCGGTTTGTCATTTCCCATCTCGAACGAATTTATTTGTTCGCGAAGTTTCTTTTGCCTGATAGAACCGGGACCGGCAGGGCATGACCACGAATCCGCGCATCAAGGACATGGCGGCAAGAGAGCGTCCCCGCGAACGGCTCGCGGCGGACGGAGCCGAGGCCTTGTCCAACGCGGAACTCGTCGCGATTCTTCTGCGGACGGGAATAAAAGGGTACTCGGCCATTCACATCGCCCAGCAATTGCTGGCCAGATTCGGAAAACTGGAAAACCTGGCTCGTGCGTCGCTCGACGAGTTGCGCCAGGTCAAGGGTGTTGGGCGTGACAAGGCCATCGCGTTGAAAAGCGCTTTCACGCTGGCCCAGCGCATGGCGAAGGAACTGCAGCACGAGGCGCCCGTGCTCGATACCCCGGAGCGCGTCGCGGACCTGCTGCGCGAAGAAAACCGGCTCTATGACGTGGAGCACTTTCAGGTCGTGCTGCTGAACACGCGACGAAAACTGATTCGTGTGGACCAGATTTCCCAGGGTACACTCGACACCATTCTCGTTCACCCGCGGGAGGTCTTCAAACTTGCCATCGCCGCGAACGCTTCGGCCATCGTCCTGGTCCACACCTTATGTGTCGCGGCATATAAATTATGTTATGTGGCGCTCCCAGTTATGTGCAGCGCCCGATTTGTGGGGCTTGCCATACCCCGGCATTCAGACAGGAGGGAGTGCCGTGGATTCTCGTGAGCTACCGAACGAGGGCGATTCTGAACAGTCCGTCCGC